>JAYVGG010000086.1:0-12629 GCA_043772475.1 Burkholderiales bacterium | reverse complement strand
ACAGCCATGATGGGTGGCCTCATGCAAGATAGTTTTGCCAACAATCGTGATGGCCTGCCGGTGTTGGCGCGGGTTCCGCTCTTGGGCGACGCGGTCAGTTTTCGCAACGACACCGGCAGGAAAAGTGAGTTTGTTGTGTTTCTACGCGCTACCGTCATCCGCGACGCGTCAGTTGAAACCGACATGGCTGATTACAAGCGCTACCTACCCTCTACCGATTTTTTCCGCGATCAGAGCCCCTCGCTTGACCCGAATAATCCGAACGCGATGAACGCCAACAACGAGCCGAAAAAAGCGCCATGAGCCTCTTACTCGATGCGTTAAAACGCGCCGAGGACGCTAAGCGCGCCAAAGAAGCGCCGATTACAGAACGTTTCGGCCAAACCGCGCCGCCGCAAATGGCGCAGCCGCTGGTGCCGCCCCCGCGCGAGGCGCTCGATTTGCAGCTCAGTGACTTTAACGAGACGATTCCAACGCGCGGCGCGACGGCGCTCGATGCGCCAGCGCTGGTGCCGACCACCGTCGCCGCCGCGCCGCGTGCCGCCCCGGCACCGCGCGAGGCACCTAGGCTCGACCCCACGCCAGCCCCTGCACCCGCCCCGCGCGAGGCCCCCGCCGCGCGGTCTGGCGGCGCGCGTGAAGAAGTTAAAAATGTTTTTGTCGCGAAACAATCGCCCAACAGTGGCCTCGCACGCGCCAAATGGCTGCCGCCCGTACTCGCCGTTTCACTTTTTGCTGTCGGTGCTGGTGGCTGGACCGTGTGGCAACAAATGCGGCCACTATCGAGCAACGCACAAATCGCCACGAGTAGGCCGGTCTCGCCGCCAGCGCCTGCCACAGCGCCTGCCGCAGCACCTGCCACAGCGCCTGCCGCAGCACCTGTCACAGCGCCTGTCACAGCCCCCATCGCGCTAAGCACCACAACGGCCACCACCCCCACAACCACCCCCACAACCACCCCCACAACAGCCACGCAGGCAGCAACATCATCACCGCTACCGCCCGCCGCCATGACCACCGGCCAGCCCGGTGCCAAGGCCGCTGTCAGCCCCGCCGTCAGCCCCGCCGTTATCGAGCCGATGATTCCTCCGCTACTGCCGCCCGTAGCCAGCCTGCCGAAAGCGCCAGCGCCTAAGCCCACGCTTGCCGCGCGCGCAAAACCTGCCGAGGCCGTTTTAGACGACGAGCTCTCAGAGCGCGATTTTCTCGCCAAGCAATTACGCCAAGCGCGCAGCGCCAAAGAGCCGCCCGTTGGCCTCAAACTTTCGCGCAGCTTTGATGCGCCCAAACTTAACCCGGAGATCGCCACTGCTTATGTGGCGCTGAGTGCGGGCGATTTTAATCAAGCCAAAAAGCTCTACACCGCCGCCTTACAAGCCGAACCCACCAGCATTGACGGGCATCTTGGGCTTGCCACTGCCAACGCGCGCTTAAATGACAATGCCGCTGCCGTGCAGCACTATCGCCGTGTGCTTGAGCTCGACCCCCGTAATAGCACCGCCGTAAACGGACTCATTGCGATCAGCGGCACCCAGCCTGAGCGACTCGAAGCCGAGCTACGCGCGCTGCTCGTGCGCGACCCAAATTCAGCCGCGCTCCATTTTTCACTCGGCAATGTCTACGCCGGCGAGCGCCGCTGGCACGAGGCGCAGCAATCGTATTTCGATGCATTCCGGCTGCAAGCAGACAATGCCGATTACGTGTACAACCTCGCGGTCAGCCTCGACAAGCTCAATCAAACCCGGCTCGCCAATGACTACTACCAAAAAGCGTTGCAGCTTTCGACCAAGGGCGGCGCGCAATTTGACCGAGCCCTCGTGCAGCGGCGCGTTGACGAGCTTAGGGGGGGCTAGCCTTTTGTCGAACCGACAAATAAGGCAAACCCTGCGATGAACGCGCCCATTTCCCAAATCCCGATTGGCCAGACGCTGCTAACGCGCGGCATCATCTCGCACGATCAGCTCAGCATCGCCTTGATCGAGCAGCGCAAAACCAAGCTACCGCTGGGCAAGGTGCTAACCCAGCTCGGCTTTGTGACCGAAGCGACGATTCGAGACACCCTCTCTGAAAGCCTCGGCCAAGTCGCGATTGATTTGTCGAACACCATTATTGATTCGCACGCGCTTGCGATGGTGCCCAAAGACATGGCGCGCCGCTACCAAGTGCTGCCGGTGGATTACGATAAAGCCACGAAGAAGCTCCTGCTCGCGGTGGCTGACCCCTCCAACGTGGTGGCACTCGATCAAATCCGCGCGCTCATTCGCGACGAAGTCAGAATCGAGCAAGTGCTGGCGCGCGAATCCGATATTGCGATTGGGATTGAGCAGCACTACGGCTTCGAGCTATCCATTGATGGCATCTTAAATGAGATCGAAACCGGCGAAATCGACTACCAAAGTATTACCAGCGATTTTGACGAGTACAGCCAGCCGGTGGTGCGTTTGGTGGATGCGCTCTTAAACGACGCGGTCAAGCGTAGCGCCTCCGATATTCACTTCGAGCCCGAGCAAGGATTTCTCAGGATTCGTTATCGCGTCGATGGGGTATTGCGCCAGATTCGCTCGCTGCATAAAAACTACTGGAGTGCGATGGTCGTGCGCTTAAAAGTATTGAGCGGCATGAACATCGCCGAAACGCGCGCCCCGCAAGACGGCCGGCTCTCGCTCACACTCTCAGGCCGTGCGATTGATTTTCGGGTCTCGGCACAGCCCACCACGCATGGCGAAAACATGGTGCTGCGTATTTTGGATCGGCAAAAAGGCATCGTCGCACTCGACGAGCTGGGCCTGCAAGAGCTTGAACTAAAAACGCTACGCTTAATGATGGCGCGCCCCGAGGGCATCATCTTGGTGACGGGGCCAACCGGCTCTGGTAAAACCACCACGCTCTACTCGATCTTGAATCACGTCAACGTTGAAGGGGTCAACATCATGACCCTCGAAGACCCGGTCGAATACCCGATGGCGATGATTCGGCAAACCTCGGTCAACGAATCGGCCAAGCTCGATTTTGCATCCGGCATTCGCTCGATGATGCGCCAAGACCCCGACGTAATTTTAGTCGGCGAGATTCGTGACCAAGAAACCGCTGAGATGGCCTTTCGCGCCGCCATGACGGGCCACCAAGTGTACTCAACGCTGCACACTAACTCCGCTATTGGGGCTATCTCGCGCTTGCAAGATTTGGGTGTGCTGCCCGACATCATGTCAGGCAATATTATTGGCGTCGTAGCACAGCGGCTGATTCGTAAACTCTGCCAACACTGCAAAGCCCCGTATCGCCCGGATGACGAAGTCACACACCGCATTCTGGGCGTGGATGCGACGTGGAAGGGCGAAATTTTTCGCCAGGTTGGCTGCGAGCAATGCGACAACACCGGCTACAAAGGCCGTATGGCGATCATGGAATTATTCAAGATGGATCAGGATATTGATGAGCTGATCGCAAGACGCGCGATCGGTCGCGAAATCCGTGATGCCGCCCGGCGCTCGGGGTATCGCACGTTGGCCGAAGATGCGGTCGCGCGCGTGCTCACCGGGCAAACCGACCTTGCCGAAATCTCACGCGTGGTCGATCTGACCGACCGCGTCGCCTAGGTTGACGACCCACCATGGCCTCCTACGCCTACCGCGCTGTTGATGGTGAAGGCTTAATCCAACGCGGCAAAGCCGACGCGATGAATAGCGTTGACTTAGAGCTACGCTTGCGACGCATGGGGCTTGATCTTGTCACCTTCGACGAGACCAAAAAATCGGGGTTCCTGGGTGAAGCGCGCGTGACGCGCAAAGAGCTGATCACGTTTTGTTTTCATCTTGAGCAATTGATGAGCGCCGGTGTGACCGTGATTGAGGCCCTCACCGATCTGCGCGATACGGTCGATAGCCCGAGCTTCAAACAAATTGTCGGCGGTGTCCTCGAAGATATTGAGGGCGGCCTGAAACTTTCGCAAGCGATGGAAAAACACCCCGGCGCGTTTGATCGCGTCTTTGTGGCGCTCATCCGAACCGGCGAAGAAACCGGGCAACTCCCCGAGGTACTTTCAAAGCTCACCGAAAACTTAAAGTGGCAAGACGAGCTCGCCGCCCAAGTCAAAAAAGCCATGATGTACCCAATGTTTGCGGGCACTGTGATTATTGGGGTGGTGTTTGCGCTCATGATTTTCTTGGTGCCCGAGCTCGCCAAGACCATGAAAGCGCTCACCCCCAATCCACCCGCCGCCACCATGGCGCTAATCGCGGTCTCGGCGTGGATGAAAAAGTATTGGTTTGTGGTGGTGTTCACGCCGATTATTTTGATGGTCGGCACGGTTGTGCTGGCGAAAACCAATGATGGTGTCAAATACCAAATCGACAAGCTCGTGCTCAAGCTACCGATCATGGGGCCACTGACCAATAAAATTATTTTGGCGCGCTTTTCGACTTACTTTGCCCTCATGTATCAATCGGGCATTAGCGTGCTCGATTGCATTCATATCTCAGAAAAAATTGTCGGCAACCGTGTGATTGAAGAGGGCTTGCAGCGGGTGGGCCGTGAAATTAACGAAGGAAGCGGCATCACGGCGGCCTTCGCTAACGTGCATTTATTTCCGCCACTCGTGCTGCGTATGTTGAAGGTGGGCGAATCGACGGGCGGGCTCGATACGGCGCTACTCAACGTAAGCTATTTTTATAATCGCGACGTAAAAGAAATGATGGGCAGGCTACAAGAGCTGATTCAGCCGCTCTTGACGGTTGGGCTTGGCGGGATGGTCATCCTCATCGTGCTCACCATATTTAGCCCGATGTACGATGTGATCGGCAAAATTCAAATCAAGTAAGCCATGGCGAAACATTTTCTCTACCTCACCAATGATCGGCTTATCTCGCTGATTCATGCGGGCAATACGATTACCGCCAAAGAATCGTTTGTGCCGAGCGAGGTCTTTTCCGAGCGCTTCACCACACAGCTAATCAAATACCGCGACTTAACAACACACCTCATCACCGATCTGATCGAGGAAGATTTTCGGCTCGAAACGGTGCCCCATCTGCGCGGTAGCGATTTGACTGCCGTGCTAGATCGAAAAATGGCGCAGCTTTATCGGGCGAGCACGTTTCGCCACGCGATTGTGCAGGGGCGAGAGGCCGAGGGCCGACGCGACGACCGTGTTTTATTTCATGCGGTGACCAATGGCGAATTGCTAAAGCCCCTGATTGCCGCACTCGAAAAACACATGATCCCTTTGGTAGGCATTCACTCCTCGGCCGTCTTGTCGGGACGCTTGCTAAAACAACTCGCCATCGAATTTCCGCACACGCTGCTTGTGACCATCATTCCCGATTTTGGTCTGCGACAAACTTACTTTCAAAATAAGCAGATCAAATTTAGCCGCGTCACGCCCATCATTACCGACGAAGCCGAATCGGCCGGTAGCTTGATCGCGGCCGAGACGAGCCGCACTTGGCAGTACCTTGATAGCCTGCGCTATTTTTCTGATGGCGATACCTTAGAGGTGTGCCTTTTGGTCCACGCGCGCGACCGCGAGACGGTGGCGAATGCAGTCCGTAGTTACCCGCTACTGAAGTACCGTTTTCTCGATATTGATGAAGTCGCCAAAACCATCAAACTCAAGAGCCCGCCTGCTTCTTCACATGCCGAAGAGGTGCTGGTTCATGTATTCGCAGGGGCCCCGATCAAGAATCATTTTGCCGATGCGCCGCAGCGGCGTTTCGCGGCATTTCGCCGTCTACGCGTGGTGCTTTTTGCGCTGACGGGCTTGGTGCTCGCCGCTGGTGCGGCGGGCACAGCATTTAATCTCTACCAAGCAGGGCAAATCAGCGCCGAAATTGACCGACGCGAGAAAATTACACGCGGCGTGAATAACGAATACCAAAGCGTTGTGCAGTCTGTTTCGCAACAGCAAATCGGCTCGGACGCGGTGCGTGACTCCACCGCGTTTTTTAATACCCATATCCGCCCAGAGCCCGCGTCCCCCGGCGCTTTTTTGCGTGAGTTGAGCGCGGTTTTGACGGCTTTTCCCGCCGTCCGATTAACGCAAGTAGTGTGGCAGCCGAGCAATGATGAAGCGAGTGCCCCACACTTTGTGCCTACTCGCACCACCGCAAAGCTCGCCATCGTTTCTACCGCGCCCGTGAGCGCGCCAAGCCAAGCGCCGGTAGCGGCACCGACGGCCGCAGATGAGCGCAACCCGGCTTTGTCTACCAATAGTTTCCAGGTTGGTATCGTTGAGGCCGCGATCACCCAATTCGACGGTGACTTCCGCAAGGTGTTGGCCGATGTTGATAGGTTTAATCAGGCCGTCAACGCCGTCCCCGGAATCAAATCAATTATTCTCACGATGCCGCTCGACGTGCGCGCCGAGGCTGGGCTCATTGCAGGCAAGAGCGAGCTTGGCGCAAGTGAGGCGAGATTCGTCTTGAAGCTCATTCGCACGGTGCCTAAAAAATGAGCGTTATTAGCAAAGAAGGTTTTGTTGCGCTGCGTGTTGTTTACGGCATCGCCGTCATCGGCATGATCCTTGCCGCACTCCTCGTCGTAGGGAGCTATACCTACTGGCAGCTCGAAAAGAAAAACGATCAAGTATCGACACGCCAACAAGGCGAAGCCCGCAACCGGCTCGCCAAAGCCAAGCAACAGCGCGATGATGTGCGTGACTCCGCCCAGACCTATCAGGCACTCAGCAAGCGCGGCGTTTTTGTCGACGAGGCGAGGCTCGACTTGATCGAAGCGCTCGCCGCCCTCAAGTCCCAGCACCGCCTAGCCACACTCGAATATGAAGTCTTACCGCAGCGCCCGCTCGTCATGAAAAGTGGTGCCAGCTTTGGTGGCGTGAAAGTTTTAGCGAGTCGCGTTAAACTCAAAGCGAGCGCAGAAAACGATGCCGACTTAGTCGCGTTTCTCGACGCGATCCCGAACCTTAAACGCGGGGTGTTTCCCTTGGATAAATGCGTATTGCAGCGAGACGTGAGAGCGGAAGCCGTCGGTGCGCGCGCTGAAACGGCCGCGCTTCCAGCCGAATCGCCGAAACTCAAAGCCGACTGCGAGCTAGAGTGGATCACACTGCAAGCGGCACCGACTGCCCCGGTGGCGGCACCTCCCGCGCGCGCGAGCGCGCGATGACCACCGGCATCGTGCGCGGTCTAGCGGATGGGGTTACGGCGATAGCGTGCTGCCTTTTGCGCCATGCCGCTCGCGCCGCGGTGCCCGCACTTTTCACCATCACCGCCGCCGCTGAAACCAGCGCCCCGCTCACAGGCACACTTTTTCTCACCCAAGCTGAACGCGCTAATCTCGGCAAACCCAAGGCAGCACCTGCCTCTCCAGCCATTGTGCAGCCCGAAAAACCAGGCGAAATTGCAGCCCCCATTGCGCCTAAACGTAGCGTGATAAATGGCTTTGTCTCGCGTAGCGATGGTCTCGCAACAGTCTGGGTGGACGGCCGGGAAAAGACGGGATTAAACGAAGCGCTGTTAGCCCAGATCACGCCGGAGTCGGTGGGCGGGAGTGAGGGGACGTTGCGGGTTAGGGTGGGGGATGAGAAGCCAAGCGCTGCGGCTGAACAAAAAAGTATCAAGCGCGAGACAAAATTAAAACGCCGCCCGCTGATTAAAAGCCCCATTTCGCTTAGCTTACCGCGCCCCAAAAAGCTGACGCGATGAAACGGCAACGCATCAATTTAAAACATCGACTGCACGGCTTTGTGCTGCTGCTGATATTGCTGACGATTTTGGTGATTGGTGGGGTGTCGGTGTTGGCGTTGATTGCGAGTAGGTCGAGTTCGCAGGCGCGAACCGCCGAATCAGCGCAGCGCTCGGCGGCAGTGTTGAACGATGCCAAAGCCGCGTTGTTAGCCTACGTTATCCAGCGAACGGATGGCGGGCTGGGCACGCGACTGGGCAGCCTTCCAACGCCGGACATCGTCGACGCGACCGGCAACGCGATTCAATATGACGGCACCACTATTCTCCCCGTTCCGCCGCTGCCGGGGGTGAACAGTAGTGACCTAACACACCGCTGTCTCTCTAGCGCCACCTCAACAGGATTTCCGGCAGTTCTGCCCGGAACGATGGCCACGAGTCCGAACCAACGATGCCTCGGAAAATTTCCGTGGCGCGATTTGGAGTTGAATTTGGGCAACGCCGATGCAAACGATCCCCTCGGAAATGTGCCTTGGTTAGCAATTTCTGCCAACCTACACCATTGGGATAATTGCCTTAAACGTGTCAACTCGGATTTGGCGAACTGGCCGGCAGCCGGTGGTACAACGTGCCCGTCAGCGGATAACACGCTACCCTATCCGTGGCTAACCGTCGTCGATGCGACAGGTGCGGTACTCCTCGATAAAAATGGCGCGCCTCAAAAAATCGCGGCCGTACTCATTGCGCCGGGTGCGCCAATACAAACGTTTGGAAGAAACCAAAATCGTACCCCTGCGGCACCGGGATTCCCCGCTGATTATCTTGACGCTATCGAATTGCCACTCGGATGTTCTACGGCGTGTACTGTGACGTTTGATAATGCAAATCTGTCTAATACGTTTATTCAGATACCGCCCGGCACGCACTATCCAGCGAACGCACAAAACACAAAGCTCGCTGGAACGCCCATTGCGACGTTTAACGATCAGCTCGTCTATGTCACGGTCGATGAAATTGTTGAGGCACTTGAGCAGCGTGTGCTGGCGGAAATGAAGTCGTCGCTTCTGGCATTTAAGGATAAAGTCGCCACACCTTCAGGCCTAATGGGGATGCCGGCGGCCGCACCTTTCTCGACCCCCATTAACGATAGCGTTAATGCTTCCTCGAAAGGTAAACTGGTTGGCTTATTCCCCTTTATGAGTGATCGCGGCACAAAGGTAGGGTTGCCTACGGGTCAAGCAACAGATTTTGCGTGGAAGATAGACAATTTTCCATCGGTTGCGCCAGAGTGTAGAAAAGTTGACGTTACGCCAACGCGGTGGGCCGACCTCAGCCGAGTCGAGCCAACAATGCTGGAGGGCGCTGGAAGCGGCGTCGGAATTTGGCGAGGATCTAAAGCAATCTTAGTGTCGGGCACGATGACATTCACAAAAACCTTTTTGCAGTGGGACACAAAAGCAGATTGTGAGGCAGGGGGGTCTGTCGGCACAAGACCGCCAGCTAATTATTTCGTGAGTCGCGAGATTTTGTTGGATATCGAATGTGGAACGACACCCAATCTGAGTTACTACGCAACCAGCACAGTTCTGCTGCAAACATATGCTCAAAACTACCGCTGGGCATGTGGTTCAGTGAATCCCATTGGCGCGAGCGTGAAGTTTGTCGATACGGTTACCCCTCCTCCGAGCTCAGGCATCATTGCGCCTCAAGCGAGTTACACGTTAAAGCCGGGGGGCAACGTAGAGTTGAGCAATTTACGTTACCAGCCCATCATGCCTGCATGGTTTTTTGATAACGAATGGTATAAAACGGCATTTTATGCAGTTGGTCGTGATGCATTAGCGCAGACCTCGACCGATTGTGGGGCAGCCACCTCATTAACCGTCGGCATGCGAACAGGCATTGCATCAGTCGCGCTGCTGGCGAGTAAAGGCCTCGCGTCGCCCCCTGCAGCACGACCATCGATGCCGCCCGCAGATTACCTTGAAGGATTGAACGCGACCGCCGCTTCTGACTGTAAATTTGAAGATCCAAGCCGCGCTAAAAGTGCAACATTTAATGACCGAATAATGGTGGTGTCGCCATGACGAAAAAAAATCACCCGCCTGCAATGCATGAAACACAACTTGGCTTTAGCTTGATCGAAATTGCTATCGTTCTTGTTATTGTCGCGGTCCTAATTTCAATCGTTGCCGTGCCGCTCTCAACGCAAGTCGAGTCACAACGGACGAACGAAACGAACAAACAACTCGAGCAAATCAAGGAGGCGATCTATGGGTTCGCTATGGCAAATGGGCGATTGCCTTGTCCTGTGGTGGCCACGGCGACAAGCGAAAGGGGCCTCGAACCCGTACCCATGCTGGATGGGGCGTGCCCAACGTTCAATGGCTACCTCCCTGCCGCAACCTTGGGGCTCGCGCCTACTGACGAGAAAGGGTACGCCCAAGACGCATGGAATCTTACTGGGAATGCGCCGAATATTGCGTTACGCAATTTGAACCGGATTCGCTATGCGGTTTTTGCTGCGCCGGTACTGCCCGCGACAGCGTGCAACGGGATCGCAAACCCTTTCACGCAACCAAGCACGTCAGGTCTGAGAGTTGCAACCGTAGATTGTCTGGCGGGCAAGACGCTGTTGAGCGTCTGCTCGAGCGCACCGTCCGGCGCACCGGGGGCTGCCACCGAGTGCAAAGCTGGCACAGCCTTGACCACAAACGCGCCTTTCGTCATTTTTTCTAATGGCAAAAACGCTGCCTCCAACGCAGCCAATGGCACAATTGGTTTGGATGAATCCCATAATGCGGATGCGGATGCCTATTTTGTCTCGCACGTAGCCAGTCCTTCCGGACCTGGTGGCGGAGAATTCGACGACCTTGTTACATGGGGTTCCCTCCCGATTTTGTTTTCTCGTCTTGTCTCCGTCGGCAAGCTTCCTTAAGCTCTTTGCACCAACAACCCCTTCAAATAATCCCCTTCCGGAAAATGTACGCCCACCGGATGATCTTCCCCCGCGCCTAAGCGCTTCACGATCTGCGCGTCCACGCCCGCATCAAGCGCTGCCCCGGCAACAATCTTTTGAAATAACTCCGCTGAGATTCCGCCTGAGCAGGAGAACGTCATGAGCCGCCCACCCGGTCGCGTGAGTTTGAAGCCTAATAAATTGATGTCTTTGTACGCGCGCGTGGCTTTTTCGGCGTGGTGCGCGGTGGGGGCGAATTTGGGTGGGTCGAGGATGACGAGGTCAAACGATCTCCCCATGTCGCGTAGTTTTCGCAGTGCGGCGAATACATCGGCATCCCACCATTCGGCGCGCGTTTCAGCTACTCCGTTAAGCGCCACATTGCGCTTGGCGATCTCAAGCGCACTCGCAGCACTATCAATCGAGAGCACGCTTTTAGCACCTCCCAGAAGGGCTGCCACGCTCATGCCGCCGGTGTAGCAAAAACAGTTGAGTACATCGGCATCGCGGGCGATTTCGCGAGTAAGGGCGCGGCTTTCGCGCTGGTCTAGGTAATAGCCGGTCTTGTGGCCGTGGGCGATGTTGACGGCAATGTTGAGGCCGTTTTCGTTAATCGTTACTTCGTCGCCCGAGGGTACACCGGCTAAAAATCCGCACACGGGGGTGAGGCCTTCGAGTGCGCGCACATCGGCATCCGAGCGCTCGTATACGCAGGTTACGCCCGCTTCTTCGAGCAGCAATTGCCCGATCAGGGCGCGCAGTGGCTCGACGCCAGCCGTGGAGAGCTGCAACACGGCCACGTTGGCGTAGCGATCCACCACGATGCCGGGCAGGCCGTCGGATTCGCTGTGGATGAGGCGAACCGCGTTGGTGTCACCCGCGAGTGCCGCTCGGCGCGCTACGGCTAAGCGTATGCGTGCGCGGTAAAAATCGTCATCAATTTTTTCGCTTTCATCAAAGCTCACCACGCGCGCCACGATTTGCGATTTTTCACTATAAAGCGCGTGCGCTAAAAATTGCCCACTGGCGGTGGTGACTTGCAGCGTATCGCCGGAGACGGCGTCGGGCGAAACCGATTTCACGGCACCGGCAAAAATCCACGGGTGTCGTCGTAGCAGAGATTTTTCACGCCCGCTGTTGAGTATCATTTTTTTCATGGGGCATTGTACCCAATGACGTAGCGGGTTAACCTAGAAGCGGCAGTTGAATATCGAAAATCGCTGGAAACGCGCGCCAAATATAGGATTTCGGCAACTAGGCCTGTCACCTTGCAGGCGAATGCGCGATGAAATTGGTAGGTTGGGTTGAGGCAGCCTTATCGCCGAAGCCCAACGTCCGCGCATCAACTTGGCTCACCGTATCCCACGCACGGGCGTTGGGCTTCGGCATAAAGCCGCCTCAACCCAACCTACCATTACACACCACGTGCGCTTGTCGTAATCCGCGCGCACAACGATCAACCGCCGTTTCTAGGTTTAATGGTGCTGCGCGAAGCGTGTCACCTCGGCGCAGGCCAACTACAAACTGAAAATGGGCCGCGAAGCTCGCACGGTAAAGCAGATCCCTCGGCTACGCTCGGGATGACAGATTTAAGTTGTGCGTAGCAAGCAAATGGCCAAACCCCGCGTGGATATTAGAGTTTCAGGCAATGCGGCTATTTTCGCGATGCCGTAAAAAATTCACGACACGCGCTCAAGCACCCGAAATACAACCGCATAATTATTTTTTTCATCGCGTGCGCGCGCTTCGCGCGAGACTTCACGCCA
This sequence comes from Burkholderiales bacterium, assembly GCA_043772475.1. Taxonomy (GTDB): domain Bacteria; phylum Pseudomonadota; class Gammaproteobacteria; order Burkholderiales; family Usitatibacteraceae; genus UKL13-2. Next base: position 267 of record JAYVGG010000086.1, on the reverse strand, counting down.
GTGTTTTTCGTTTAGCGCGGGGAAAAACGTATCACCGATAAGCGCGGCATCTATCTCGGTGAGGTAGAGTTTTTGCGTGATCGGTAGCGCTTCGTTGTACAGCGTAGCGCCACCAATGATGAACGCATCCTGCCCCGCACAAAGCGCAATGGCGCTCGCGAGTGTTGCCGCTATTTCGCAGCCCTCGGCACGAAAATTCGCGTTACGGCTCACCACGATATTGCGTCGGTTGGGCAATGGCCGGCCGATGGATTCATACGTCTTGCG
>JAYVGG010000085.1:0-2726 GCA_043772475.1 Burkholderiales bacterium | reverse complement strand
CTACAACACCAGCAACGTCGAAGGCGCGCTCAACATGCCGATGAGTGAAACGAGCGCGATGCGCCTCTCGGTGCAAAACCAAAAGCGCGATACGTGGGTAACCAACACCGCGAATGGCCCAACAAAAGAATTAGAGGGCTACAGCGATTTTGCTGGCCGTCTCCAGTACTTGCTTGAGCCTAGTAAAGCCTTTAGCGCGCTCTTTAACATTCACCACCGCGACCTAGAAGGTAGCGCGCGGGTTTTCCGCGCCAATATCATCGCGCGCGGCAGTAACAACACCGTCGCAAGCTTCGAGCCCACGCAAGTTTCTATCGACGGCGTGAACCAGCAAAACGCGCGCAACACCGGCGGCAGCATTCGTTTGAAATGGGATTTGGGCACCACCACGCTGCGCTCAATCACCGGCTACGAGAGCGTTCGCTCGCTCTCACGCGGCGATATTGACGGCGGCTTTGGCGCGGCCTTTTTGCCATCGGGTAGCCGCCCCGGCACGATTCCGTTTGATGCCGAATCGGCCGACGGGCTTCCTAAGCATAAGCAAATCACGCAAGAATTTCGTCTCGAATCAAACGGCAGCGGCCCGCAAAAATGGCTGGTCGGCGCGTATTTCTTTGATGAAGACATCGTGATCGACTCGATCAATTTCAGCTCACTTGCCCCCGGCAACCCACGCAACGGCTACGCCCGCCAAACGCAGCGCAATAAGGCGAACGCGATCTTCGGCTCGGTGACGCAAGATTTTTCGTCACAGTTCTCGATGCGCGGCGGCCTGCGCTACACGAGCGACAAAAAAGATTTCACCGCCGAGCGCACGCTCTCACCACTCTCCTTCTTCGGTGCCCCCGATCGCACCGGTGTACTCAAGGCAAACCCAAGCGCTAACGACGTAAGCTTTGACGTAAGCGGCACCTACAAGCTTGACGCCAACACCAACGTCTATGCACGCGCCGCGCGTGGCTTCCGTGCCCCGTCGATTCAAGGGCGCTTATTGTTTGGCGATACCCTTTCGGTCGCCAATAGCGAAAAAGTGTTGTCCGTTGAGGCTGGCGTAAAGGCCGATTTGTGGAACCGCCGCGCACGTATTGCCGCCAACGTATTTAGCTACACGGTACGTGACCAGCAATTAACCGCCGTCGGTGGACAGGCCAACTTTAATCGCTTAATCAACGCCGACAAAACCGAAGGCAGCGGTGCTGAGCTTGATTTTCAAGCGTTCGTCACCGACAACCTAAAGCTCACCATCGGCGGCAGCATTATCGACACCAAGATCCGCGATAAAAATCTCGCGATTGCCGCCTGCGGCTCGCCGTGTACCGTGCTCGACCCCGCTGGCCGCTTGCCCGGCACGTTCTCAATCGACGGTAACCCACTGCCACAAGCGCCAAAGTACGTGAGCAACGTGACCCTGCGTTACGGCGTGCCGGTAGCAGATGGCGAGCTCTATGTTTACTCCGACCTTTCGTACCGGAGCAAGATTAATTTCTTCTTGTATGAGTCGCGCGAGTACACCGGCAAAGCACTCACCGAAACCGGCTTACGCGTAGGCTATAAATTTGGCCAAGACAAATACGAAATCGCCGCCTACGGCCGCAATATCACCAATCAGATTCGCGTCGTCGGCGGGATCGACTTCAATAATTTGACTGGTTTTATTAACGAGCCACGCTTAGTGGGCGTGCAGTTTAAGGCGCAGTTCTAAGTAAGACACTGCCTCAAACTCGTTTATCCACGCGGCTTTCGGGGCAACCCGGAAGCCGTTTTTATTTTCCACCCAGCTTAATAGGGCGACGCAAAATCATCCACCACCGCGCGCTTATGCCGCCCACCCCCGCCCACAATCGCGAGCGCCACCGCCTCGGCCACCTTAATGCCATCGACCGCCGCCGACATAATGCCGCCCGCATAGCCCGCCCCCTCGCCGGCGGGAAAGAGCCCCGGCGTATTCACCGATTGAAACGATTCATCGCTACGCGTCATGCGAATCGGGGCCGAGGTGCGCGTCTCCACACCCGTCAACACCGCGTCATGCATCGCGAAGCCTTTGATCTGCTTTTCAAACACGGGCAAGGCCTCGCGCACGGCTTCGATCACGAAATCTGGCACGCAGCGCGCGAGATCGGTCATGTGTACGCCGGGCTTGTATGAGGGTGTCACGCTCGCGAGTGCGGTGGACGCGCGCCCCGCCAAAAAATCACCGACCAGCTGCGCGGGCGCACAATAATTTTCGCCACCCGCGACGAAGGCGGCAGATTCCCACTTGCGTTGAAAATCGATTCCCGCCAACGCGTGCTCTGGGTAATCGCGCTCGGGCGTGATGCCAACCACGATGCCCGCGTTCGCATTGCGCTCATTGCGCGAATACTGGCTCATGCCGTTGGTGACCACGCGCCCAACTTCACTCGTGGCCGCCACCACGGTGCCACCGGGGCACATGCAAAAGCTATACACCGAGCGGCCATTGCTGGCGTGGTGAACAAGCTTGTAATCGGCGGCACCCAAAATATCGTTGCCCGCACTTTCACCAAAGCGCGCGCGATCTACCAGCGACTGCGGGTGCTCGATACGAAAGCCGATTGAGAATGGTTTGGCTTCCACATACACGCCGCGTTCATGAAGCTTATAAAACGTATCGCGCGCGCTGTGGCCGATGGCGAGTACGACGTGATGGGTGGCCAAACGCGAACCATCGCTAAGCACCAAACCCGTTATCTGGCGCGGGTTTT
>JAYVGG010000084.1:0-6952 GCA_043772475.1 Burkholderiales bacterium | reverse complement strand
GTGCAGATTTCTTCGAGCCAGGCGGCGCGGGCTTCGCGATCATCACCAAAGACGCGGATCTTGATGAGCTCGTGCGCGCTTAGTGAGCGCTCGATTTCTTTCATCACGGTGCCGGTGAGGCCATCGGTGCCGATCATGACAATCGGGGTAAGGCCATGAGCCTCGGCGCGTAGCGCACGGCGTTGAACGGGGGATAATAGTGTTTTCATGTAGAGATTATAGTTGCCATGGCCAATGCGCGTCCAAAAAATAGTCGTGACTGGGTGCGACGTCACTTAAATGACCCGTTTGTGAAGAAATCGCAGGAGGATGGGTTTCGCTCCCGCTCAGTGTATAAACTGCAAGAAATTGACCTCCGCGATCAGCTCATAAAGCCCGGCACGATCATGGTCGATTTGGGCTCGGCGCCGGGTAGCTGGTCGCAATATGCGATCAAAAAAGTCGGTAAAACCGGCCGCGTGGTGGCGATTGATTTATTGCCGATGGAGCATATTCCCGAGGTTATTTTTATCGAAAAGGATTTTTCGCACGATGAGGGCTTAGCCGCCGTGATTGCGGCCATTGATAATAAGCCGATAGACCTTGTAATTTCCGATATGGCACCCAACATGACGGGAATCCCCGTCACGGATCAGGCGCGGCTCTTTAATCTGGGCGAGTTAGCGCTTGATTTTGCGCTAAAGTTTTTGAAACCGAATGGCGTTTTTGTCGTCAAAGTATTTCAAGGGCACGGGTTTGAGCCGTTTGTGAAGCTGCTTAGAAGCCATTTTAAGGAAGTCGACGCGCGTAAGCCCGATGCCTCGCGTGACGAAAGCCGCGAGGTCTATTTGTTGGCACGCAATCCAAAGGTGCCGAGCGTAGGTTTGTGACCCTTGTCAGTTACCAATGTAGTGAATCGTGTAGCATAAGATGTAGCTAGTGCGGGGCTTTGAATCAAAACGATTTTTTGAGGAATTCGCGTGAATAATTTGGTGAAAAACGTTGGTGTGTGGGTCGTCCTGCTGGTCGTATTGATGCTGGCGTTTATGCAGTTTTCAAAGGGCACGGCGGGCGTAAACACGCTTGAATACTCGGCCATGATGGACGAGGCCAAGAACAAGAACATTGACTCAGTCAAGCAAGTGGGCGCGCGCACGCTGAGCGTGACGCTACGCGACAACAAGAAATACACGGTCTCCGTACCCGGCGGCGATTTATATATGTGGGAAGACCTCCGCAAATCCGGCGCAAAAATTGAAGCGAAACCGGAAGAAGAGCAGTCGCTTGTGATGAGCTTACTGATCTCCTCCTTCCCGGTGTTACTCATCCTCGGCGTTTGGATTTACTTCATGCGTCAAATGCAAGGCGGCGGCAAGGGCGGTGCGTTTTCGTTCGGCAAATCGCGCGCCCGGATGCTCGACGAAAGCACCAACCCCATTACCTTTGCCGACGTGGCCGGTTGTGATGAAGCGAAGGAAGAAGTTTCCGAGCTCGTCGATTTCTTGCGCGACCCATCGCGCTTCCAAAAGCTCGGTGGTCGCATTCCGCGCGGGGTGCTCATGGTGGGCTCGCCCGGCACGGGTAAGACCTTGCTGGCACGCGCGATTGCGGGCGAGGCCAAGGTGCCGTTTTTCTCGATTTCTGGCTCGGATTTTGTGGAAATGTTCGTCGGTGTCGGTGCGGCGCGCGTGCGCGACATGTTTGAGCAAGCCAAGAAAAGCTCGCCCTGCATTGTCTTTATTGATGAAATTGACGCTGTTGGCCGCCAGCGTGGTGCCGGGGTGGGCGGTGGCAACGACGAGCGCGAGCAAACGCTTAATCAATTACTGGTCGAAATGGATGGCTTTGAAGCCTCGGCTGGCGTGATCGTGATTGCGGCGACGAATCGCCCCGATGTACTCGACCCAGCCCTCTTACGCCCCGGCCGCTTTGATCGCCAAGTGGTCGTACCGCTGCCCGATGTGCGTGGGCGTGAGCAAATTTTGTTAGTCCATATGCGTAAAGTGCCAATCGCGCCGGACGTGGAAGCCAATGTTATCGCCCGTGGCTGCCCCGGTTTTTCGGGTGCCGATCTGGCCAATTTGGTGAACGAAGCCGCCCTCTTTGCCGCCCGTGGTGGCAAGCGCTTGGTCGATCACGAAGACTTCGAGCGCGCCAAAGACAAAATCATGATGGGTGCCGAGCGCCGCTCGATGGTGATGGACGAAGAAGAGCGTCGCAACACCGCCTACCACGAGTCTGGCCACGCGATTTTGGGCTACCTGATGCCCAAGAGCGACCCGGTGCATAAGGTCACCATCATCCCGCGTGGGCGAGCCCTTGGCGTAACCATTCAGCTCCCTGAGCAAGATCGCTACGCGTATGACAAGGTGTACCTGATGTCGCGTATCGCGGTGCTATTTGGCGGGCGTATTGCCGAAGAAGTCTTCATGAATCAAATGACCACGGGCGCCTCAAACGACTTTGAGCGTGCTACCCAGCTTGCGCGCGATATGGTCACCCGCTACGGCATGTCTGAGTCACTTGGTACGATGGTTTACGCGGAAAACGAGGGTGAAGTTTTCCTTGGTCGCTCGGTTACGCGCCAGACCAATATGAGTGAAGAAACCATGCGTAAGGTCGATGCCGAAGTGCGCCGCATTTTGGATGAGCAATACGCGCTGGCCCGTAAAGTGATCGAAGAAAATCGCGACAAAATTGAAGCCATGACCAAGGCGCTGCTCGAATACGAAACCATTGATGCCGAGCAAATCAAAGACATCATGGAAGGCCGCGCGCCGCGCCCACCGAAGCCCTCATCCATGCCGTTTAAGCCCAAATCGGGTGGCGATGGCGGGGCGAGTGTGGCCGAAGCCTCCCCGCCACCGGCCAAGCCTGACGTGCCTGTTCAGCCTGCTGAGGGCACGCGGTAGGACCGTAAAAACCAAAAAGGGCGGCCTTTGAAAAGGGGCTGCTCACAAAAGGGAGCGGCTTACGAGCCGCTCTTTTTTATTGTTAGAAAGGACTGGCCATGCATCTCGTTTGCGGCACGCACACCTTCACGCTTACGCGCCCGCTCGTGATGGGTATCGTCAATGTCACGCCGGATTCATTTTCTGACGGCGGGCTTTTTTTGGGCGCGCAAGAAGCCATCGCGCAGGGTGAAAAATTGATCGCTGAAGGGGCGGATATCCTCGACATCGGCGGTGAATCTACCCGCCCCGGTGCGGCACCGGCTTCGCTCCAAGAGGAGCTAGATCGCATCATGCCGGTGTTGGTCGCCCTCTTAAAAACCAACGTCGCGATTTCAATCGACACGCAAAAAACCGCCGTCATGATCAAGGCGATCCGCGCGGGTGCGGCGATGATTAACGACGTGAACGCGCTGCAAGACGCAGGTGCCATTGCAGCCTGCGCGAAAAGTAATGTGGCGGTGTGCCTCATGCACAAACAGGGTGCCCCCTCGACGATGCAAGCAGCCCCTCGCTACGACGATGTGGTGCGCGAGGTGAGCGATTTTTTACGTGTGCGCGCAGCCGCCAGCGAAGCGGCTGGCATTGCACGTGAGCGCATCGTGATCGACCCAGGCTTCGGTTTTGGTAAAACGCTCACCCACAATTTCACGCTACTCAATAAATTGCAAACGTTCACAAACCTAGGCTACCCGGTCTTGGCCGGGCTTTCACGTAAAAATTCGCTTGGTGTGGTTACCGGGCGCGCGGTGGAGGATAGGCTCGCGGCCAGTGTTGCCGCTGCGGTATTGGCGGCCTATCACGGTGCAAAAATCATTCGCGTACACGACGTAAAAGAAACGGTGGACGCGCTAAAAATCTTGCAGGCAACGCGCGATTGCGGCTCGACGCAGCAAATCAAAATAAACCCTGAGCGCAGCTAACGCTACAATACGCAATCAGTTGCTTCACGTCATACCGATCCGTCCACGTCATCCAAAAGGGGAACGACCATGTTAGACGACAATCCGTATCAACCGCCCACATCCGGTGTGGTGACCGCGCCGACGGCCAATGGCAAGTTTATCGAGGGCGGGCGTAGTGTGCCTGCTGGTAATTTCGTAGGCTGGATCACCAGCGCCTGGGCTTTGTTTATGCAGTCTCCGGTGATTTGGATCGTGAACGCCGTCATCTTTATGGTCATCATGGTGGTGCTCCAGCTCGTACCTATCATCGGCGGCATTATTGGCGCGTTGGTCGCACCGGTGATGATTGGCAGCCTCATGCTCGGCTGCCGCGCGCAGGAAGACGGGCGCGCACTCGAGGTCGGCGATTTATTCACCGCATTTCAGGGCAAGGTGGCACCGCTCGTGATTGTGGGCGCGCTTAATCTCGCGGCGAGTCTCGCGGTCGCAATCGTCCTCGGCATCGTGGTGGCGATTGTGGTTGGCGCCTCCGGTGCAATGGGCATGCTCGCGGGTGGTGCTGATGCGATGGCCGGGCTCATCGGCACGCTCGGTATTGCGGCGGTGTTGTTGGCACTGCTGTTTTTTGTGTTGATGCTGCTTTTTTTCATGGCCTTTTGGTATGCCGCACCGTTAGTGGCGTTGCAAGATGTCTCGCCGATCAACGCAATTGGCATGAGCTTTAAGGCGTGTATTAAAAATATCGTGCCCTTTATTCTTTACTCCATCGCCTGCGTCATCCTTTTTGTACTCGGGGCGCTGCCGTTATTCTTGGGGCTGTTGGTCGTCGTGCCACTCTTGCTGATCTCGACCTACACGTCCTTTAAAGACATCTTCATCACCGAATAGCCACTGCGTGCTCGATACCCTCCGCACCATTCCCACACCGGAGGGAATCGAGCTCACCCTGCGTGTTGCAGGGCCCGTCACCCGCGCGCGCGCGTGGGTGATTGATCTCCTCGTTAGGCTCTGCCTATTGATCGCCTTAAGTATCGTCTTCGCAGCCCTTGGCCGCGGGGTTGGCCAGGGCATGATGATTCTTTCGTGGTTTTTGATTGAGTGGTTTTACCCGGTGCTCTTTGAGGTGCTCTGGAACGGTGCCACACCGGGTAAGCGCGCGTGTCGGCTTTGCGTCTTGCATGAAAACGGCACGCCGGTGAGCTGGGGTGCCTCGGTGACGCGTAACTTGCTGCGCGCGGTTGATTTCTTACCCTTTTTCTATGGGTTTGGTTTGATCGCCATGCTGATGAATCGCGACTTTAAGCGCTTAGGCGATCTTGCTGCCGGCACGATCGTGGTGTACACCGAAGGTAAAACCAAAGCGCTCGCGGTGCCAGTCGAGCCACCTAGCGAGCCGCGTGTTCCTTTGCTACTGCCGGAGCAACGTGCCGTGGTAGATTTTGCGGCACGCCGCGCGACTTGGTCGGACGAGCGTGCCCACGAGCTTGCCTTGCACGCCGCCCCGTTACTGGCGAACGCCGACACCAACGCCGCCGCACGCATCGTGCGCGTAGCCAATTATTTGCTGGGACGTCGCTAACCATGCGCCAAGATTTATTTGAAGCGCGCTACGGCGTGCGCTGGCAAGATTTTGAAGATACCTTGCAGGGCGGCCGCGCGGTCACGCCGGTCAAAGGCAAGCCGGCACCCCCGGTTGCGGCCAAGCTGCCCCCTGAAGAGATACCACGACGCTACCGCGAAATTTGTCACCACCTAGCCCTTTCGCGAGACCGGCATTACAGTACTGCGTTAGTCGCCCGCTTAGAGCGTTTAGTCTTGGTGGGGCACCAAACCCTATACGGGGCGCGCAGTTTCGGCGATAAGGCGCTCGATTTTTTACAGCGTGGTTTTCCGCGATTAGTGCGTAAGCACTGGCGTTACAGCGCTGTGGCGGGGCTACTCTTCTTTGGCCCTTTTTTTGCGTGTTTTATCGCCATCCAATTTTTCCCCGATTTTGCTTACGTGATTATGTCGCCAGCACAGCTAGGCGAGATGCAGCAAATGTACTCGCCCACCACACAGCGCATCGGTATGCGCGGCGGGGTCGAGGGTGACTTCATGATGTTTGCGTTCTACGTGGGCAATAACGTCAAGATCGGCTTTCAGTGCTTTGCGTCTGGCCTCTTTTTTGGTGTCGGCTCGATATTTTTTATGGTGTTCAATGGGCTCCAGATGGGTGCTGTCGCGGGGCATTTGACCCACGTCGGTTATATCGAGACCTTCTGGGGTTTCGTGGCCGGGCATAGCGCGTTTGAGTTGATCGGCATTATGCTTTCTGGTGCAGCCGGCTTGATGGTGGGGATGTGTTTGATTGCACCGGGCCGCATGACGCGCTTTGCCGCGCTCAAAGCAAAAATGCCCGACATCATCGGCATCGTCTATGGCGCGGCGTTGCTCATTTTCTTAGCCGCTTTTATCGAGGGCTTTTGGTCGGCTTCGCGCCTACCGCCGGTCGAGCTCAAATACGCGGTCGGGATTTTTCTTTGGCTTCTCACCTTTGCTTACTTGGGTCTCGCGGGCCGAAAGGAAATCCGTGCGCCTTGATAAGATCGCCGTCACGCTACGCCCGCGTAGCGCGTGGGAGGCCATTGATCTAGGCTACGCGATGGTGCAAGCATGGGCGAAGCCTGTCTTTCTCGCTTGGTGCGCGGTGTACTTGCCGGCGGCTGCCATCATCAGTCTCATTTTTTATTCCCAGCCGCTGGTGGCGGCAATCCTTTTATGGTGGCTAAAGCCCGCCTTTGAGCGCGTCGTGCTACACGTGCTCGCCAACGCCACCTTCGGTGCTGTGCCCACGCTTAAATCAACGCTGCGCGCGCTACCAAAAATGTGGTGGAGCCGCAGCCTGCTTGCAGCACTCACCTATCAGCGCGTATTTTTCTTTTTATTTCTCTCGCGCACCTTTCACCTGCCCGTCACCGAGCTCGAAATGGGGCGCGGCAAATCAGCGCGCCAGCGCCAGCGTGTACTCGGGCGCGAGGGCGGCGGCGCGGCGGTGATGCTGACCATTATTTGCGCGCATCTTGAGCTCGTTGTGATGATCGCCGTTTTTGCGGTGGTCTACATGTTGTTGCCACC
>JAYVGG010000083.1:0-5563 GCA_043772475.1 Burkholderiales bacterium | reverse complement strand
GCTGGCGTACAAAATACGCTCTCCAATATTGGCACTACGCAGGTTGGCCTGAATACCTACGCCACCAGCGCAACGTCTGACCACCTGCCCACCACCACGACAAATTTCGACACCAAACGTAAAGACGTAATCAAAGCGTTAGGTTGGAACACATCGTTAAAGCTCGGCTCCAACTGGACCGCGATTGCTGATGTCAGCTACTCAAAAGATGTGCGCGATGAGAAATACATAGAAGTGTACGCCGGCCCCTACAACAAGGCGGTAGGCGGGTGGACCTACGGACCGTTCAGGTGGAACATCCCGGTCGATGGTAGCGCACAGAGTCTCACCCCACTTCAGGCGGGCTTTCTCACCAACCCTTCCGGGCTAGCCTTCGGCGACGTGCTCGGTTTCGACTTCGTTCCCGGTCAGCCGCGCTGGACCGGTGTTATTCGTGATCCGCATGTCGAGGACGAAATCAAGTCGCTACGGTTGTCTGCCAAGCGTCCGCTGACGGGTATGTTCAGCTCCTTCATTGGCGGCATCAACTACACGCAGCGCGACAAGACGGTGGCCAAAAACGAGATTCGCCTACTGATGCCCTTGGATGCCAATGGCAACAATATTCGCGATATTCCAACCAGTGCCGTGCGTACCCCGATTGACATGTCGTGGGTAGGAATAGGCCCCTTCATTCGGCTTGATGTCCCCGCACTTGTTAGCTCTGGCGCGCTTAGTCAGCAGCCGGCGCTTTTCAGCTTGAAGCAGGATAACGATTCGGGCGTTCACGAGAAAATTACCACCGCCTTCGCTATGCTCAATATCGGCACCGATGTTGCAGGGGTGCCAATACGCGGCAACGTCGGCATTCAGGCCGTCCAGTCCAAGCAGAACTCTGACGGATTTGAGTACCGAGGAAACGACGATAAACCTGATCTCAGCCTGCTCTTTAAGCGTACCGGTGGCGCAAGTTATAGCAACGTTCTCCCGAGCCTGAATTTAGTGGCGGATTTACCGGACAATAGCATTGCGCGCTTTGGTTTGGCGCAGACCCAAGCGCGGCCCAATATCATCGACATGCGCGCGGGCACCAGCACACCCGTGCTCGAAATCAAGCCCGGCCCAGACCAAGGTAAGTGGTCGCAGGCCTATTCGGGTAATCCGGAGCTAAAGCCCTGGCGAGCGGTCTCAATTGACCTTTCGCTTGAGAAATACTTCGGTAAGCGAAGCTACGTGTCGATTGCTGCCTACCGGAAAAATCTGTTGAGCTACATCACCTACGGGGTAAGTGCGCGCGACAATTCCGGACTCCCCATCCCGGCTGCGGCACCGGCTGGCATTGTGGTGCAAAGATTTGGCCCGGTGTTTCAGCCGCTCAATGGCACCGGCGGCAAGGTCGAGGGGCAGGAGCTTTCGGCAGCGCTCGAAGGCGCACTGCTTGACGAGTGGCTCAACGGTTTTGGCATCGTCGTTAGCACCACCCGAATCAGAAGCTCCATTAGTGATCAAAAGGTTGATCAGAACACCGGCGTGGTGATTGCCGGTGAAAAAACCTCCCTCAATGGGCTCTCGGGTCGATCCACCAACACGACCTTTTACTACGAAAAAGACGGTTTCTCAGCGCGCTTAAGCCAACGTTACCGCTCCGCCTTTACCGCGACCACACGCGACATCTTCCTCAGGTCTACCTCAAGGGCGCAGGGTGTCGATGAGGTTCTTGATATGCAGCTCGGGTACAACTTTAGCGACACCAGCTCGCTCAAGGGGCTCTCGCTGCTGCTTCAGGTTAACAACCTGAACGACGCGCCGACGGTAAGCTACAAGACACCCGGCAATGCGGACGTGCCCGATACGACGCAGCTCATACCGAACTACACCTACCGGTTCGGGCGGCAGATTCTGGCTGGCCTAAACTACAAGTTCTGACCCTCGCTAACCGTGGTGTCTATGGTGAAGCATCAGCCGAGACACCACGAATTCGTGAGACAAACGATACGTGCCGCGTTGGCGCGAGACACCGGAGTGCTGCTTTACGGTGAGCCGACGCTTCACGTGCAACATTCCATGAACAACCCTCGCGAATCCGGAGTCTAGACGAGTGACACCTGAACCGGTGCGTAATATCGTGATCGTCGGCGGGGGCACCGCCGGCTGGATGACGGCCGCTGCGCTGTCAAAAGTGCTGGGTCGTGCCTACAACATCCGCTTAGTTGAGTCCGACGAGATCGGCATTATTGGCGTGGGTGAGGCAACGATCCCGCACATCGCGGAGTTCAATCGCGCATTGGAGATCGACGAAGACGAATTTTTGCGGGCGACGCAAGGAACGTTTAAGCTCGGCATTGAGTTCGTCAACTGGGGCCGCCTAGGGGAGCGCTATGTCCACGGCTTTGGCCGGTTGGGCCAACCGACGGATGCGCTACCGTTCCATCATTTCTGGCTCCGCATGGCGCAATTGGGCAAGGCCGCGCCGCTCGAAGCGTATTCGATCAACACCGCCGCGACGCGCCACGCAAAGTTCATGCGTGCGCGCAAGGACATGCCGGGCTCACCGGTGGCCGACATCGCCAACGCGTTTCACTTTGACGCGAGCCTTTACGCCCGCTTTCTGCGCGGCTATGCTGAAAAACTTGGCGTGCGGCGCACCGAGGGCAAGATTGCCCAAGTGCAACAACGCGAGCCCGACGGATTCATCAAGGCGGTGCTTCTTGATAGCGGCGAACGCATTGCTGGTGACTTCTTTATCGACTGCTCCGGCATGCGGGCGCTCATGATCGAGCAAACGCTGCACGCGGGGTTCGAGGACTGGTCTCATTGGCTCCCCTGTGACAGCGCCTTAGCGGTGCCTTGCGAGTCGGCTGGCCCATTGCTGCCGCTGACACGCGCGACCGCCCATCAAGCGGGCTGGCAATGGCGGATTCCGCTTCAGCATCGCACGGGCAACGGCCACATTTACTGTAGCAAGTTTATGAACCAAGACGAGGCCACGGGCATTTTGTTGAAAAATCTCGACGGTGCCCCGTTAGCCGAACCGCGCCCGCTCAAGTTTGTTACCGGGCGACGCAAGCAGTTTTGGAATCGCAACTGCCTCGCGGTGGGCTTATCGAGCGGTTTTCTTGAGCCGCTCGAATCGACGAGCATCCATCTCGTTCACACGGCCATCTCGCGCCTCATCAATTTTTTTCCTCACGCTGGGTTCGATGAAGTCGACATCGCCGAGTACAACGCGCTTACCCATTGCGAGTACGAGCGCATCCGAGATTTTTTGGTGCTGCATTACAAGCTCACCGAGCGCGACGACTCCGATTTTTGGAATTACTGTCGCACCATGTCTATCCCGGATACGCTGCAACGCAAAATGGATCTTTTCCGCAGCAACGGTCGCGTGTTCCGAGACGGCCTAGAGTTATTTGCCGAGACCAGTTGGCTGCAGGTGATGGTGGGGCAGGGCATCAAGCCGCGCGCGTACCATCCCTTCGCAGATTTGCGGCCCGAGTCCGAGGTCATGGCGTACTTGAAAAACGTCGAGCAGGTTATTGGCAAGTGCGTCAATGCGATGCCCACTCAGGCCGAATTCATCGCAAAACACTGTTCTAGCAACAGCTCATGATGATGGCAGACGAGCCCGCAGAAGCGCGCCCGTTCGAGGCGTCAATGACGCTGTCCACACACGCCACTATCCGTCGTGGCCTATTGGCTGCGGGCCTTTTCGCTGCCATGCCATCGTGGGCCGACCGACCGCGCAAGCTCTCGGTGGCGGCGTTTCCAAACGTTGACGCGATCATTCGTGCTGCCATCCCGCAATGGAAACGGCTGCATCCTGACATCGACATTGAGATTGTGAGTCGACAATATGTCGATCACCACACGGCAATGACCACCGCCCTGTCCACGTCGGTCTACCTACCGGATGTGATGGCGCTTGAGTCCACGTATGTCGGCCGTTATGCTCAGGGCAAGGGGCTTGACGACCTGACGCAGCCTTTGTACGGTGTTGGGCGTTTTCGTGATCGCTTTGCCCGCTTTGCTTACGAACAAGCGATCAATCGCCGGGGTGAGGTGGTTGCTGTCCCCACCGATATCGGGCCCGGCACACTTCTCTACCGGCACGACTTGATCGCCAAAGCGGGGCTCACTGAAGCCGATCTAACCTCGTCTTGGGACGGATATGTTGATGCCGGCATCAAGCTAAAAGCCGCGACCGGGGCGTATCTTATCGGCAACGCGCAGCAGGTTAAGGACATCTTGATCCGTAGTGGCCTGCAGCCGGGGGAGGGGCTGTACTTTGACCAAGAATCGCGCGTCTTGGTGACGTCACCGCGCTTTGTGCGCGCGTTTGAACTCGCGCGAAAGGTGCGGCAGCACAAGCTTGATGCACGCGCCTACGCGTGGTCAAACGAATGGGCTGAAGGCTTTCGGCGCGGCACCGTGGCGACCGAGCCAACCGGGGCTTGGATGGTGGGGCAGCTTTCGAGCTGGGTGGCGCCTGAAACGCGCGGGCAGTGGCGCGCCGCACCACTGCCAGAGCAAACATTCGTGGGCTACGGTGGCACCTACTATGCGATACCGAGGCGAGCACCGGCGGCCAATAAGTTGCTCGCGTGGGAGCTCATCATGCTGTTGACGCTCAACCGCGCACAGCAGTTTGCTGCCTTCAAGTCAGAGGACGCCTTTCCGGCCTTGATCGAAGCGCATGACGACCCGTTTTTCGATCAGCCATTACCGTTTTTGGGTGGGCAACGCGCGCGCCTACTGTGGCGGGACGCGGCGCGAAAGATCGTCGCCACCAGCGCGCACAAGCAAAGCGACTTTGCCAATGAAGTCATCAACACCGAGCTTTCCAACGTAATGGATCGCGGTAAACCCATCAATATCGCGCTGGCTGATGCCAAGCGCTTGCTTGAGCGCAGAGCCTTCCGATGAGTGTCCGCCGCCGCATCGCCGAAGCACTACGCTTGTCGCCAAGATGGGCTCCGTATGTGCTAGTGAGCCCGTTCCTGATTTTGTTTGCCGTGTTTGGCGTGTTCCCGCTCTTATTTTCACTCTACTTAGCCTTCCAATCGTGGGAGCCCACCAGCGGCTTGGCCGCGATGGAGTACGTGGGGCTGGCCAACTTCACCTTTGCACTCGGGGATGAGTGGTTTTGGAAATCCATTAAAAACACGTTTTGGCTAGCACTCGCCGCCGGCGCGCCGCAACATTTAGTCGCGATTCCATTGGCGGCATTCATCCACCACAGTTTTCGCCGCGGCCGTGACGCAATCGTCGGTGCCTACTTTTTGCCCTACATCACCTCGACCGTCGCGATTGCAATCATGTTTAGCGCCCTGTTTTCAACTGACTTTGGCCTCATCAATGCAGGTCTTAGCCTCGTTGGCATCAGCCCAATCGATTGGCTCAATGAGCCGGACACGCTTAAGCCTGTGATTGCCATGGTGGTGTTCTGGAAATACTTGGGCTTCAATTTGGTGATCTATCTGGCAGCGATACAGACGATCCCCAACGATCACTACGAGGCCGCCACCATGGATGGTGCCGGGCGCTGGCAGCAGTTTTGGTTCATCACGTTACCGAGTATCCGCCC
>JAYVGG010000082.1:0-2802 GCA_043772475.1 Burkholderiales bacterium | reverse complement strand
CATAGAGCGAATCAAAATAACAAAAAGCATGATGGCACCCAGCGTCACGTGGAAGCCGTGAAAGCCGGTGAGCATGTAAAAGGTGGAGCCAAAAATACCGGAGGTGAGCTTGAGATTAAGATCGCTGTAAGCGTGCATGTATTCGTAGATCTGAAAGCCCAAGAAAATGGCACCGAGGGCGACGGTAGCAACCAAACCCCACACCAAGCCCTTGCGGTTATTCGCTTGCAGCGCATGGTGCGCGTAGGTCACAGTTACGCCAGAGGCCAGTAAGAGGGCGGTGTTAATCGCGGGGATGCCCCACGCACCCATGGATTGAAAAGCTTTGGCGGGGTCAAGCTCGAATGCGGGGCCTACCGTGGGCCAAGCGGCCGCATAGCCTTGCCACAGGTTGGCGGTGTTATCGACATCGCCCAACCAGGGCACTGAAAATACCCGTGCGTAGTAGAGTGCGCCGAAGAAAGCTGAAAAGAACATGACCTCAGAAAAAATAAACCAGCCCATGCTCCAACGATAGGACGCATCGACTTGGTGATTGTTCATGCCCGCTTCGCTCTCTTGGGCAACTTGGCCGAACCAGCCCGTGAGCATGTAGAACAAAATCGCAAAGCCGATGATGAGCGAGGCGTAGCCATAGGGCTGAATCTCGTTCATCCACATGACGAGGCCGGCACCGATAAAAAATACCGCAGTCGAACCGACTACGGGCCACTTGGAGGGCGCGGGGAAATAGTATCCGCCAGTTGTTGAGCTCACGTTGTTACTCCTGATATTGGGCGCGCTTGAAAGGCGCGTTTACTTCGCGGTAATAAATCGAACCAAAAAAAACAATGTCAAAATAAAACCCATCACACACACAATGCCTGCAATCACGATCTGCTTTAACGTCAATTTCTGGCGATCTTCGTCGTAGCCTTGTTTGCTACGAATGCCGAAGAAAGACCACGTTACCGCCTTGATTGCCGCCCACATTACTTTTTCATTTCTTGCGTTACGTCGAAAAAAGTATACGAGAGCGCAATCGAACCGACATCTTTCGGTAAATCGGGTGAGACAAAAAACGTGACCGGCATATCGCGTGTTTCACCGGCTTCTAGTGTTTGATTCGAGAAACAAAAACATTCTACTTTGTTGAAATATGCGCCCGCTTCCATCGGCGCAAAACTCGGTACGGCGCGCCCGGTGCTGGCGGTTTTAAGCGTATTGGTCACCCGGTAATTCACCGTCGCCATCGCCCCCGGATGCACCTCAACTTGTTTATCGACCGGCACAAACTGCCACGCGAAAGCGGGGTTAATGTGCGCCACAAAATCGACCTTCACCCAGCGCGCTAAATCGACCTGCGTATTTTGAATAATGCTTTGTGTTGCGGTGATGCCGAGTACTTTGCAGATCTGCCGGTAGAGCGGCACCATCGAGGCGCAAAAAATCAGCATCGCCAAAACAATGGCCAATAGCTTCCACAACATGACGGTGTTTTGTTTACGCTGAACTTCGCCTAATGTCGTCGCACTGCTCACTTTGCCATTCCAATAAAACGATACACCGTGTAGCCAAATAGCGCCGCCACCCAAATCAGCAGCAACACCAAGGTAATGTATTTGCCACGCCCACGCGCAGGCGCGGTTGCGGCTACCTTGGTGTCCTCTGGCATGGTTTTATTTCAAGACCGGCTGAGTTTCAAACGTGTGATACGGGGCGGGGCTTGGTAGATGCGTCCACTCAAGTGAATCCGCCGCTTCCCACTGCTTATCCTTGGCCTTTTCGCCAGAGCGGATGCAGGAGACCACGTTATAAACAAACAACAATTGGCTAAACCCTAACGCGAACGCGCCGATGGTGGAGATTTGATTCCACTCGGTAAATTGCAAGGCGTAATCGGGAATACGACGCGGCATCCCGGCAAGGCCTAAGAAATGCTGCGGGAAAAAAGTGACGTTAAAGGCGATAGCGGAAAGCCAGAAATGCCATTTGCCGAGCGTCTCGTTGTACATGCGGCCGGTGAATTTTGGGAGCCAGAAATACACACCCGCCATCAAGCCCCAAATCGCGCCGGGGAAAAGCACATAGTGGAAGTGCGCGACCACGTAGTAGGTGTTGTGGAGCGTGATGTCGACCGGCACGATAGCTAATACCAAGCCAGAAAAACCACCGAGCGTGAACATGCAAAGAAAGCCGATACAAAAGAGCATCGGTGTTTCAAAGGTGAGCGAGCCGCGCCACATGGTGGCGATCCAGTTGAAAATTTTGACACCTGTAGGCACGGCAATCAGCATGGTCGCGTACATAAAAAATAGCTGCCCGGCTGCTGGCATCCCCACCGTAAACATGTGGTGACCCCAGACGATGAACGAGAGCATCGCGATGGACGCGGTGGCATAGACCATCGAGGCATAACCGAACAAAGGCTTACGCGAAAACGCGGGGATGATCTGCGAGACGATGCCGAAGGCGGGCAAGATCAAGATGTACACCTCGGGGTGGCCGAAGAACCAGAAGATGTGCATGAACATGGTCGGGTCGCCGCCACCTGCGGCGTTAAAAAACGAGGTGCCGAAGTGACGATCGGTGAGCAGCATGGTGACAGCACCGGCCAAGACTGGCATTACCGCGATGAGCAAATAAGCGGTGATGAGCCAGGTCCAGCAAAAGAGCGGCAAGCGCATGAGAGTCATGCCGGGTGCGCGAAGATTCAAGAGTGTCGTGATGATGTTGATCGAGCCCATGATCGAGGAGGCACCCAAGATGTGGATCGCCAAGATGGTCATGTCCACGCCGATGCCGCCTTGGGTGACGAGCGGG
>JAYVGG010000081.1:0-3316 GCA_043772475.1 Burkholderiales bacterium | reverse complement strand
CGGCATCTCCACGCTGTGGTTGGGAACGGCGGCGAATGCGGGGGAAATGAGGCCAAAGAAAAGGGCCGCAAGGCCTAGGCAGGAAGCGAAATAATTTTTCATAAGGCACCTCCGAGTGACCTCATTTGACTGACACCCTGAAAAAACGTTCAGAGCGGGTTTTGGCCGACGCGCATCGGATTCGCCCCCGCCACGCGAGTCTACGCGCGCTGCCAGTCTTCAATCACCAAGCCAGAAACACGCGAAAACTCTCGCACGTTATGCGTGACCAAGGTGGCGCCATGCGCGCACGCGATTGCAGCAATCAGCGTATCGTGCGGGCCAATCGGGGTTCCTTGGCCTAGCAGATCAGCGTGAATGTGGCCGTATTGCTCGGCTGCGGCATCGTCAAAGGCAAGGCTTTGTAATGGCGCACAAAATATGTTGAGGCGTTTTACGTTTGCCTCAATGCGTGTACTACGTCGCGCACCGCTTAGTAATTCGGCCTTGACGACGCTGCAAAGCGCAATCTCGCCAGGGCGCTTCGCGCGAAAACGCTTCGATAGTACAGGCGACGTCGCGTTTAAAAGATGAATGCAGGCATTCGTATCGAGCAGGTAGATCACTTGATTTTCAGGCGTTTCTCAGCAGGCAACTGGCGCGGACGCGCGATAGGTGAGCCGCCTGCACTAAAGCTTTCAAAGTAGCCTTTTGGCCACGCCGAATCGACAGCGGCATCGCGCTTCACGAGCAGGGCAAGGTAGCGCGAAACACTCAAGCCCGACTGTGTGGCGCGACGCTGCGCGCGCTTGGCGATCTCATCGGGAACATAGCAATGGAGCTGGGGCATAAAATCCTCCGATATATGTGGACTATGTGGACTATGTGGATTTTAGCAAACTTTCCGACTAGCGACCTTATTCTATTAACACTTCATTCAAGCAATAACATGCATACGTTCTCAAGCTGCGCTCCTTCCCTCGCTTGCGGGGGTTCGATGGGGGTTTCGAGGAGCATGCTCCTCGCCCGTCGAACGGCATTCCAATGCAATGGAATGCGCGTCCTGCAAGGAAGGCTGGGAAGGGGGTGCTTCAAATTGGGTTGGCAGCATTCACGGTACCCCATCCCCGCCTTCCCCTTGCAGGGGAAGGGGCTAAAACCGCTGCACGCAAGATTGGCGCGTTGACGCAGATAATTAATGCACTATTAATTGGGAAATGGAATTACCCCGCCCGCGCCCCCTGCATCTCGCGCATCGCCAACTCATGCAAGAGCTTGCCGTGAATCCCGCCAAAGCCACCGTTACTCATGATGAGCACATGGTCACCCGGGAGCGCCATTTCTGAGATCGTCTTGATGAGCGCATCGAGATCGTTGAATACACCGGTTTTGAGCCGCGCGTTACTGCGATCTTGCTCGAATAATTCTGCCGCGTTCCAGCCTAATTGATTGGCGTAAATAAAAATCATATCGGCGGCTACGAGTGCGGCAGGCAGTGTTTGGCGCATCGCTCCTTGCTTCATTGTGTTGGTGCGCGGCTCTACCACGGCGATAATGCGCGCGTTGCCGACTTTGCGGCGTAGGCCTGCGAGCGTGGTTTCAATCGCCGTCGGGTGATGGGCGAAATCGTCATAGACGGTGACACCGTTAATCGAACCCCTGTTTTCCATGCGGCGCGCGACACCTTCAAATTCGTTTAGCGCATCAATCGCAACTTTACTCGGCACCCCCGCGTGACGCGCGGCGGCAATCGCGGCGAGTGCGTTCATCATGTTGTGTTTGCCAATGAGCGGCCAGACGATTAAGCCCTTCGAGACCCCTTTCAACATCACTTCAAATTTTCCCTCTTCGCCACTCGCCTTGAAATCCCATTCTTGGCCGGGGCCAAATTGCTCGACGCTCGTCCAGCAGCCCTTGTCGAGCGCGCGGCGCACGTGAACATCCACGCCGTTGGCGACGATGAGCCCATTCGCGGGCAGGATGCGAACAAGATGGTGGAACTGCGTCTCGATCGCCTCCACGTTCGGAAAAATATCCGCGTGGTCGTATTCGAGATTATTCAGCACGGCGGTACGTGGCCGGTAGTGGACAAACTTAGAGCGTTTATCAAAAAACGCGGTGTCGTATTCGTCAGCTTCGATGACAAAAAAAGGCGATTCGCCTTTGGGTGAGCGTGCGGAAATGCCAAAATTTTTAGGAATCCCACCGATCAAAAACCCCGGTGCCACACCCGCAAAGTCGAGTATCCACGCCAACATTGAGCTGGTTGTGGTTTTGCCGTGGGTGCCCGCAACAGCCAACACCCACTTGCCGGGGAGCAAATTTTCCCCGAGCCATTGCGGGCCCGAAACATAAGGGAGGCCGCGATTCAAAATCTCTTCGATGACCTGCTTACCGCGCGTCATCGCGTTGCCCACCACGTAAAGATCGGCTTTGAATTTATCAACTTGCGCGGCATCAAAGCCCTCGTGCAGACTGATGCCGAGCGCTTCGAGCTGGGTGGACATGGGTGGGTATACGTTGGCATCACAGCCCGAAACGGTAAAGCCCGCTTCTTTGGCGAGGGCGGCAACGCCACCCATGAACGTGCCGCAAATACCGAGAATATGAATGTGCATGCGTGCTTAACCTTTGAACATAAAATACACCGCGCCGAGCAAGCAGAGCCCCGCCCAGAGGTAATTGAGAGAAAGTTTTTCGTGCATGTAGAAAATCGCGAAGGGCACAAATACCGCCAAGGCAATAACTTCTTGCATGATCTTGAGCTGGCCCAAATTGAGCTCGGTAAAACCGATGCGATTGGCGGGCACTTGCAGCAAGTACTCGAATAAGGCAATGCCCCACGAGACGAGGGCTGCAATATACCAAGGCTTGTCGCCCAAATTTTTGAGATGCGCGTACCAGGCGAAGGTCATAAAGACATTGCTGGCAATGAGTAACGTGGTGGTCCAGACGAGGGGATTTCCGGCGGGCATGTTATTTACGCCAACATAAAATTTGCAAGATGCGATGTTAGCAGTGCGTGGCCACCACGCACAGCGACGCATGAGTCGGGCGACGAAAAAGAGTACACTTTCTTCCCTTGCGAAAGTTAGCTTCGCCCCCATCTCTTTAACTTACGCAGCCTCCGAGTCTTTGCCATGGTTCCTCACCTCACAACCTCCCTCGCGGGCCCGCTACGCGAGCTTGAAAAAAAAATTCTTACCGCCAGCCCCGATATCGAGCGCTGGTTTCGTAGCCAGTGGGCCACGCATTCGCTGCCGTTTTATTCCTCGGTTGATCTCAGAAATTCGGGCTTCAAGATCGCCCCGGTAGACACCAATTTATTTCCCGGCGG
>JAYVGG010000080.1:0-2393 GCA_043772475.1 Burkholderiales bacterium | reverse complement strand
GGGCTCTTGTAAAACCCGATCACTTTGGGCACATAGGCCATCGTCTCGGGGTAGGGCGGAATGCGGTTTCCCGCGCGAATCACGGCGTTTTCGCCCGCGTTGTAGCCTGCGAGGGCGAGCTCCATATTGCCGTTAAACATTTTCAGTAAATCACGCAAATAGCGCGTGCCGCCATTGATGTTTTGCGCCGGGTCATAGCTATTGGCTACACCGTAACGCTGGGCGGTCGCCGGAATGAGCTGCATGAGGCCGACGGCCCCTTTGGGCGAGAGCGCATTCACGTTGTAGCCAGATTCTGCGCGGATCACGGCATGAACAAGTTTCGCATCGACCCCATTAGCTTTCGCCGCCGTGTCGATAAGCGGGACCAACTTAGAAAAATCGAGCGACTTCGGTAACGCGGGTGTCCACGCGTTGGGGCGTGTCGCGGCGGTGGTGGGAATCCGGTAAACGAGCTTGTAGCGCTTATCAAGATGCGGCAAATTAGAAAAATGCACCACGCCATTTTCATCGCGAAACGAGTAAATGTTTGCGTAGCTCGTGGCGGCACCGGCCATCGCCGAGATGAGGGTGGCGAGTATGAGGGGCTTCGTGAGCCGCGCGGGCAGCAGGACAGGTGGGGTTTTTATATTCAACGGATTTCGAGGAAAATGGTGGAAACAATTGATTAGTATGAACTTTTAATCGGCGAAAGTGAAGCCCTAGCGGGTCTTATTGCGCCCCTTCTCCCCAGCAAGACACATTACACAACAGTTTACCTACGCCAAACGCGAATTGTGTCCACCTTTGTTACTATTACTCGGGGTCAAGTTGGAAGCAGTGAGTGCTTGTTGGTTCAATTTTGAAGCTCACAGCGCCACCCCCGTCCGAGAGGATGGCGGGTTTCTTTCCTTGCCAACGCGGTGAAAGCCCCGCACGGCCAAACAGAAAAAGTCATTAACATTGAATAAGCCAGCATCGGCAAACCGCAATCGCGCGAAGCGCCAATGGCGCCTTGAAGCACCATGGCTGGTGCTGGGCGCGATTTTGATCGCGACCTTTGTGGCCGCCTATCAAAGCAACGTGCGCGAGACCGAAGATGCCAACGTACGCTTCACCGAGCGCGCGAGTGGAACCGCGCAAGTGCTGAACGACCGTATCGGCCGCATCGAGCAGCGGCTTCGCGGTGCAGTCGGGGTGGTGGCGGCAGTAGGCAGTGCGCCCTTGGCAAGCGGGTCGAACGCTTGGAATACCTACTTCGATGCGATTCGCGATAGCGAAAATGATGGCTTACTGAGCATTAGCTATTTGCCGAAGGGTGCAACAACGCTGCTTGCCCTAGAGGGCCGCCAAGTACGCCACCTCACCCAAGCCCCGCCAGAGGCCGCACGTAGCCCAGAGCGGGTAGACGAAATCATCCGCGCGTTAGAGAGCCCGGATGCCGCCAATGGGCCAACCGTTTCACGATTGATTGCACGCGCCGATGACGCGACGCAAAGCAGTGGGCTCGTCGCGTTGATGTTGCCGGTTCGCAGTGCCACGCGCACCGATGCAGGCAAGACCGAAACAAACGTATCCGGCTGGGTGGTCGGGCTCGTCTCGCTGGCGGATTTTGTTGCACAGGCCTCAGGCTCGCAAAATCAATTTTTGTCGATTGCGCTCCAAGCTGACGACCGTTTGATGTTTACCTCGCCCGCCTTTAGCCAAACGCGTGAGGGGGCTAAATTTCGCGCGACCGAGTCTGTTCGTGTTGGGCAGGCGATCTGGCAGCTCCAAGTGGTTGGGACGCGCGAGCTAGAAAAGCAATTTTCCTCACGCACGCCGAAAGTTATTTTTTCAATCGGTATGCTAGGCACACTCTTGATGGCGGCGCTGATTTGGCTCTTGACGCGTGTGCGCCAGCAGGCTGAAACACTGGCTCAATCCATGACCGTCCAGCTACGCGATCAGGTTAACTTTACCGAGGCCTTGATTGAGTTCAACCCGAATCCTATTTTTCGAAAAAACGCGGTCGGTGAGTATGTTGCGGTAAACCGCGCCTGGGAGCTGCTCACGGGCCGGCATCGCGACGATATTTTGGGCAAGGCGAGCCATGAATTTTTGCCATCCGCCGCCGCCGGCGAGGATGCTCTCCAAGATCAAGCACTCATGGCCGCCGCATCGGGCAGTGCCGTGGCCGAGGTGGTCATTGACAATCGTGGCCGGCACTTTGAAACCATGGTCGCCAAGCAGGTATTGCGCGATTCGCAAGGTCAGTTCGATGGCCTCATCGGCACCATTACTGATGTGACCGAAATTAAAGCGCTCGAGCGCGAGCTTGATCGCCAGCGCGAGCAGCTCAACATGGTAATCAGCTCTTCGCAGCAGGGCATTTACGATCTGGTCTTTGATGGCTCGCAGGAGCCGTATTTCTC
>JAYVGG010000079.1:0-3290 GCA_043772475.1 Burkholderiales bacterium | reverse complement strand
GACAATGCCAATGCGGGTATCAGCACCAAGAACGGAATCACCGCCAAGTCCTGAAACAGCAACACGCCCATGATCTGCTTGCCATGCGGCGAGTGAAGCTGGGTTTTTTCGGAGAGCGCTTTGCTGATGATGGCGGTGGACGACATCGCGAATACCCCGCCCAAAATCAAGCCCGTTTGCCAGCTTTGCCCGACGGCCATGGCGACACCGAGCACCAGCGCCGTGGTGAGCACCACCTGCGCGCCGCCAAAGCCCAGCACCAGCTTTCGCATCGAGACGAGTTGCGGTAACGAAAACTCTAAGCCGACTGAGAACATCAAAAACACCACGCCGAATTCACCCAAGTAGCGCGTGCCCGGTGCATCGGGGATGACGGCAAAGGCGTGGGGGCCAATTAGCACGCCGACCAACAGGTAGCCCAAGATGGCGGGCAAATTAAGCTGACGAAACACGACCACGATCAGCACCGCAGCGGCGAGCAAAATCACGACGAGCGGTAGAGTGGCGTGGGCAGTCATATTGGGTTCAGAGGACGCGGATAACTTACAATGGCGACATGACAAGTCTATTACATCCCCGCTCGATTGCGGATACTGAACGCACGCTTGCGCTGGCGCGTGAAACCTTAATCATCGAGGCCGATGCGGTGCGGGCACTCGCCGACAAGCTAGGCGATAGCTTCTTGACCGCGCATAAACTTTTGTACGAAGTGGTCGAGCGGCGCGGGCGCGTGGTGGTGACGGGCATGGGCAAGAGTGGCCACATCGCGGGCAAGATTGCCTCCACCCTCGCCTCGACCGGCACGCCCGCGTTTTTCATGCACCCCGGTGAAGCCTCGCATGGCGATCTGGGCATGATTACGCGCGACGACGTGGTGATCGCGATTTCAAACTCGGGGGAATCAGATGAAATTTTGGCCATCTTGCCGCAGCTAAAGCGCCGGGGCACCAAGGTGGTGGCGATTTCGGGTAACCCAAACTCCACGCTCGCCCGCGAGGCCGATGCGTACCTTGATGCGGGTGTGGCCAAAGAAGCGTGCCCACTCAATCTCGCGCCGACGGCGAGCACCACGGCGACCTTAGCGCTTGGCGATGCGCTTGCCGTTACGCTCCTCGATGCACGCGGCTTTGGGGAAGAAGATTTTGCCATGCACCACCCCGGCGGCTCGCTCGGGCGGCGCTTACTGGTGCATGTGAGTGAAGTGATGGTGACCAACGAGCGCTTGCCGCGCGTACGTGATGATGCCCTCTTGCCCGCTGCCACCTACGAGATGTCGAGCAAAAAACTCGGCATGACCGCCGTGGTGGACGCAGCCGGCAAGCTCGTGGGCGTATTTAGCGATGGCGATTTACGCCGCGCCCTGGACACCCATGATTTCAAAACCACCTGTGTGGCGGACGTGATGACGCGCGCACCCAAAACGATTACGCCGGAAAAGCTGGCGGCGGAAGCCGCCGAGATTATTCAACGCTACAAGATTGGCTCGTCAGGCTTACTGGTGGTGGACGCAAAGGGCAATTTGGTGGGAGCCGTGAGCGTGCTCGATTTGATGAACATGGGGGTCGTGTGAGTGAGCTTGCTGGCAACCTAACCGCGCGCATTAAGCCGATAAAACTCGTCATATTCGATGTTGATGGTGTCATGACCGATGGCTCACTCATCTATGGGCCTAATGGCGAAGAGCAAAAAGTTTTTAATACGCTTGATGGTCACGGCATGAAGATGCTGGCCGCAAGCGGAGTTGCACTAGCGATAGTCTCAGGGCGCGAAAGCCTAGCACTGGCGCGGCGTTCCGCCGATTTAGGGGTGCCGTATTTGTATCAGGCGGTGCATGATAAAGGGGCGGTATTCACCGAGCTCCTCACGCGCGCGGGCCTCGGTAATCATGAAGTAGCGAGCATCGGCGACGATGTGGTTGACCTACCGATTCTCACCCGTGTCGGCTTCGCAGCGGCCGTGCCCGATGCGCCCGCCTTTGTGCGTGAGCGCGTGCATTACGTGACGCGCGCCTACGGCGGGCGCGGGGCGGTACGCGAATTTTGCGAAGTCATCATGCGCGCGCAGGGCACGCTTGACGCGGCCCTTAACCAATACGTGAGGCCCTAATGCTGTGGATTAAAACGTTTCATATCGTGTTTATGGTGGCGTGGTTTGCCGGTATTTTTTATTTGCCGCGCCTCTTTGTTTATCACGCTGAAGCGACGGATGCGGTGTCTATTGAGCGCTTCAAAATCATGGAGCGCAAATTATTTTTCGGCATCATGACGCCGTGCATGGTGCTCACGGTCATTCTTGGTATGGTGCTTTTTGCAGGCTACAAAATCGGTGCTGGCCAAGGCTGGATGCACGCCAAATTAGCGCTCGTACTGGTGCTCGTTGGCCACCATTTTTATTTAGGAAAATTGATGTCAGATTTCAAAGATGATCGCAACAAACACAGCCACGTTTTTTATCGGTGGCTTAATGAAATCCCCGCACTCCCGGCGCTGATCGGGATTGTTTATCTTGTTGTTGCGAAGCCGTTTTAATGGACAATTTTTTTGCACAGTGCCCGCGTGGCCTATCGGGTGTGTTGGCTGATGAGTTGCGTCAAATCGGTGCCACCAATCTTGTTCCCGGTGAAGCCGGCGTTGCTTTTAGCAGCGAGTGGATGGTGGCCTGCCGGGCGAATTTAGTCTCGCGCGTGGCAAGCCGCATTCTCTGGCAAGTCGCCATTTTTCCCTACCAAACCGAGCACGATGTCTACGATGCCGCGATGCTGCTCGCGTGGCCCTCGTGGTTTGCCGTCACCCGTACGATTAAAGTTGAAGTGAGCGCACATCGCTCACCGGTTAAGAGCCTTGACTTCACCACGCTCAAGATCAAAGACGCAGTCTGCGATAAATTTCGCGAGCAAGTCGGCGAGCGCCCGTCTGTTGCCACGCGTGAGCCGGATATTCGTATCCATGCCCATCTGGACGAGACCATGGCCGCGCTCTACCTTGATCTCACTGGCGAGCCCTTGTTTAAGCGCGGCTCGCGTGAGCACAAGGGTGTGGCGCCGCTTAAGAAAAACCTAGCCGCTGGCATCATTGCGCTATCCGGCTGGCAGCCCGACGAGCCCTTTCTCGATCCGATGTGCGGCAGCGGAACATTTTTAGTCGAAGCAGCCCAAATCGCGCTCAACATCATGCCCGGCATCGAGCGGCATTTTGCGTTTGAAAAATTCGCTGATTTTGATCGTGATGCATGGGCAAAAATAATTGCCGATGCGCGTGCCGCCGAAAAACCGAAAACGCTTTTGCCCATCT
>JAYVGG010000078.1:0-2122 GCA_043772475.1 Burkholderiales bacterium | reverse complement strand
GGCGAGTGTTTTGCCGTTTCTAAATTTTCGATCCCACGCTTTTTTGCCAATCGCGAGAATATCGTGGGTGTTGGTTGCGTTATCACTTGAGAGCGCGATCACGGCCACACCGGGCTCGGCTCCGCGCCCGCCTTCCACCCAGTCGTTCGGGCCCGTGCCGGGCAGGCGTTGCTGCAAAAGCTTGACCACGCTGAGTCTTTCCTGCTCGGGGCTTATCGGCTGGGCGAACGTGGGTGCCGCACAGCAGAGCAAGATAGCGCTAAAAAGTCGCATCGGCTAAAGGCCTTCCACGTATTGCGCGACGGCATCAATCTCGGCATCGCTCAGAATGCGGTGGCGGCCGTAGGGGGGCATGATGGTGTTCGGGTTCGTGCGTGTTGCGTCGGCGATGGTGGCGATTAAGCGCTGACGATCAGGGAAGCGCTGGCGCATGTTTTCGAGTGCCGGGCCAATGGTTGATTCGGCTTTAATGCCGCTGTCGTTGGGCACTTTGTGGCACGCGTTGCAGTTACCCTTGCGTGGGTCGGCAAAGAGGGCGCGGCCATCTGGTGCAGCACTCGCCGTAAGCGAGATCACACAAAGCAGAGCCGCTGCGCCAAGGCGCACCGGGTCAGCCACGGCTTGGGGGTACAAGAGTGGTGGCACGTCTGCCTTGTGGCTGGGGTTCTGGTGTGCGGCGCTTTTTGGCCTCGTTGTCCTCATCATCGGAGCCTTCCACAATCGGGTCATCTTTCTCGCGCTCTTTTTCACGCTCACGTTTTTCACCGGGGATATTGGGGCGGTTGCGATAGGCGATGCGAAATTCACGTAGACGCGACTCCGTGCTGGAGGATTCGTAAAAGTCACCATCCTTGGCGCGCAGCGCAATACGAAGCTGCTCGACCGCACCGACTAAATTGTCGCGTAAAAAATAGGCTTCACCTAGGGCTCGGTGCTGCGCTAGACGCTTATTTTTTTTCTCGTAGCCCTTTGCGGCCAGTTCATGGAGCTTGGCATCGTCATGAATAAAGGCAAGCCGCGCTTTCGCAGTTGCGATGCCGCTATCGACGTCGCCCATCGCGTACTGCGTATCAATGAGCCCGTAGTAAAGTGCTCGATGCTGTGGGAAATTTTTTATCGCTTCCTGATAGGTGCTGATGGCCTGCGGCCATTTTTGTTGTGCCACAAAAAGCTCGCCGGCGAGATTTTCGACCCACGCGTTTTTAGCCCCCGCTGCACGCACGAGTGCGAGCGATTTTTCGGCTTCAGCAAAATCACGCGCGCGCATCTGCGCTAAGGCCAGCCCATAGAGCTCGCCACGGCTTTGAAACACGCTACGCTCGGCTAACGTGCTTTTGAAAAACTTGATGGCCTCCGTCGTGCTCATCGCCAGCACACGAAGCTTTGCCTGCGCGAGCCGGTACTCGATCGAGTCACCGGCACGGCGCTCTGTGACGCGCATCCCGTCGATGCGGTTTTGGATATCGGCAATGCGCTCGGTGGTGAGCGGATGCGAGCGCAAATAGCCGGGGGCTTTGCCGTCGTTGTGGCGATTGGCGCGCTGCATACGCTCAAAAAAACTCGCCATGCCGCGAACATCAAAGCCCGCGCGCTGCATGACGACTAAGCCCATCCTATCGGCCTCACGCTCAAAATCGCGGCTGTAATCGAGCTGGCTTTGAATCGCTAAAGCCTGTGAGCCGTACAGTGCGGCCTCGGTGGCCTGTACCGATGAGGAAGATTTAGATTGCGAGGCGGCAATGGCAAGTGCCAAGCCCAAGAGTGCTACCGGCGCATTTTTGCGCTGCCCATCGGCCCCGCGCGCCTGATGGCGCTGCAAAATATGCGCGATCTCGTGGCCCATCACGCCGGCTAATTCTGATTCGTTTTGTGACGTGAGCATTAAGCCCGAATGAAAGCCGACAAAACCACCGAGAAGGGCGAAGGCATTGATCGATTCATCGTTTAAAACAAAAAATTCAAAATCGCGGCGGTTATCGTTGGTCGTGCCTTGGCTCGCGGCAACGAGCTTATTGCCAAGGGCCGTGATGTAGTCGGCGATTTCAGGGTCGGTCACGTAGCTGCGATCCGCGCGCACTTCTTGCATGATGCGTTTACCAATCGCGCGCTCTTGCGGCTCGGA
>JAYVGG010000077.1:0-3020 GCA_043772475.1 Burkholderiales bacterium | reverse complement strand
GGTTTCAGCCACACTTCAGTAAACATAAATCACCAACCAAATAAAATCGGAAATTAAAAATGGACAATCCCTACTTGCCCCCTACCGCCAACATCACCGGCTCCTCCGCCCACGCGGGGCAGATCACAACGACCATGATCGAAGCGCTGCGTAAAACCAAGGGCTGGGTGATCTTGATTGGCGTGCTGTGTTTTATTGGTGCCGCGTTTTGTTTGCTCGCCACACTAGGCATGGGGGCGATGTCGGCGTTCAGTGGCAGTGTCCCGGGCGCAAAAATGCCGGTCGGCATGATTATCGGCATGGTTGTCTTCTATTTAGTTCTCACTGCGGTCTATGGCTTCCTCGGCGTTTATCTCGTGAAGTACGCGAACGCAATTGGCCGGCTCATAAAAGACAGCAGTGCCGACTCCATGGAAGTGGCGCTCGAAAGCCAGCAAAAATTTTGGCGCTTGGCGGGCATCATGGCGCTACTAATGGTGGTGATGTTTGTGCTGATGATGGCCGCCGCCATACTCGTGCCCGCCATGATGGCAATAAAAGCGACGTAAGCGGCCGAAAAGCCGCGCCAGTATTAGGCTTTGGGCGGGATCTGCAGGTTGGGGGGTTAGGTAAGACTACCCGTGGCAAGCTGCCACACGCCCGTCACCAAATAAAATACTCCCATCGACATCACCGTCCACTGCGTCCAGCGGCGAAAGTTTGCTTCCGATACGCGCTCTAGCACGTGGCGCGCGAGTGAGGTGCCGAGAAAGGCGAGTGCCACCGAAGTACCAACAAGTGCCACCGAGAGCTCTGGCGGAAAGCCGCCGCCCTTGGCCATCGACATGGTAATGAGCCCGAAGTAGCCGATCTTAATAAAGTGGCTCAGCGTTTGCGACATCGCTTTGGTGGCGACCACGCCGCGCCGATCAAGGGCCGACCTAACAAAAAATACATCGAGCAGCGGCCCGGAAACCCCCGCCAATAGCTGCAAGCCCGTACAAATGACCCCGCACACCAAAGGGTGGCCGCGCGCATCGACATTGAGCGACAAGTTTTTCGGCAGCGCGTAGCCCACGAACGGCGTGAGCCCAAGAATAATGTAAGCAACCGGCTTACTCACCACAAACTGCACGCCGATAAACACGGCGAGTGCTAAAAACGAGCCGATGGCGAAGCCATAAAAAACCCGCCAGTTCACGTACGCGCGCCAGAGCCATGCGCGCCCGCCGTTCGATGCCACCTGCGTGATGCCGTGCAGCATCATGGCCGCTGGCACCGGCAAGAGTGCCAGCAACACGCCGACCAAAATCATGCCGCCTGCCATGCCCAATATGCCGGAGATGAACGAGGTAACGAGCGCTGTGAAAGCGATGCAAACAAAAATGAGTGTGGCAGACATGAGGGGCCAGACAGGAGAGCCAGATAACAAACGAAGCCCGATGATACTGAAGTGGCGCGCAAAATTTTATATTTGGCCTTTAACCGGCACGTTGTGCGGCGCCAAAGTGAGATCACAACTATACTGAAACCCTAATAAGGGCGTGCGTTTTCAGGCGATAATACAATTTATAGACCAAACATTTTTCGCGCATAATCTTGATGCAAATCGACAATGAAACCTAAAAAAATTCTGCTTTTAAGTGTCTCGGCAGGGGCTGGCCACATGCGCGCGGCTGACGCAATCCGCGCGGCTGGCTTGGCGCACGGTGAGCCCATTGAGATCACGCACATCGACGTGATGACCTACGTTTCGGCGGCATTCCGTAAGCTCTACACCGATCTTTACATCAAGCTCGTCAACAACCATCCCACCGCGTGGGGCTACTTGTATCGGTTTACCAACGATGCCGCCGCCGATAGTTTCGGCGAGCGTATTCGCGCGCAAGTCGAGCGGGTCAACACCCGCACGCTTCGCAAAGAGATTGCGCTGCAAAGCCCGGATGCGATTATTTGCACGCATTTTTTGCCCGCTGAAATGCTCGCGAATTCAATCAAGAAAGCGCGCTTAACGTGCCCCGTGTGGGTGCAGGTAACCGATTTTGATTTGCATCGCTTGTGGGTACAAGAAGGCATGGCCGGCTACTTTGCGGCCAATGATGAAGTCGCCTTTCGGATGCGCGCGTGTGGGGTGCCAGCCGCAAGCATTCACGTGACCGGCATCCCTATCATGCCGGCCTTTAGCAAAAAACTTTCGCGTGATGAGTGTGCGGCAGCAATGGGAATGAACCCACGACTACCCACCATCCTGCTCATGGGCGGCGGTGCCGGCTTAGGGTGCTTGGCGAAGGTGGCCGAGCAGCTCTTAGCATTGCCCGGTGCGTTTCAATTGATGGTGTTAGCAGGAAGTAACGTTGAGGCCCTCACGCAATTACAAAAGCTCGCCAAAAAGCACACGGGGCGATTATTCCCGCATGGCTTTACCAAGGAAGTCGAGCGGCTCATGGCGTGCGCCGATTTAGTGATTACCAAGCCGGGTGGGCTCACCAGCTCAGAGTGTTTAGCGATGGGCCTACCGATGATCGTGAATTCGCCAATCCCCGGCCAAGAAGAGCGCAATGCAGATTTTTTATTAGAAGAGGGCGTTGCCCTAAAAGCGTTTGATGCGGTCACGCTTGCTTATCGTGTCGGGCATTTACTCGCGAACCCGGCGAAGCTTAACGCGATGCACCGTAGGGCACAGGCACTGGGTAAACCCGCCGCCGCCAAGCACGTAATCGAAACTGTACTCACCGCACTCAATCAAACCAAATGACCTTAACGCAACGCCCATGGCAGATCGCACTCATGCTCTTTTGGGTGTTGCTGCTCGCTTATTTTTTCGCGCAGGTGGAAATCCAGATCGAAGGCAGTGCTGGCTGGGCGGCGAATCTGCCAACATGGCGTATCGAGCAGCACTGGCTACTCGATATTTTTTGGGGCGGTCGCGCCATGACGGGCTATCACGCATGGGTGTTTCCGTTTATTGCACTGATGTTTCATTTTCCGCTCGTCTTTGCCGGGCACTGGTCGTGGCGTGCCGAGGCGCGCGTGATTGCCGC
>JAYVGG010000076.1:0-5477 GCA_043772475.1 Burkholderiales bacterium | reverse complement strand
ACCGCACCCGGCTGGCCGAGGCGACGCGCGAGGATATTCGCCAAGCGCGCGGCAACGATGATGATGATGAGCTGAAGCAGCGTGAAAAAAAGCAGGTTTTCGAGATGGTGTACGGAAGAGGTGGCTGACATAGGTAGCGCTATCGGGCAACAAAGGCGGAACTATACGCGAAGCCCGCCGCGCGCTGAAAACCCGCGCGGGCATTGGAGTTTCGGGATTTTTTCGATTACAAAAGAGCGCTTGCAGAACGTGGTGTGCGGTCTTTTGGCCGCTAAACCTTCTCGCGATTTCGCATCCCACCCAAGAGCGCGCCGATACGCTTGGGTGCGGGTCCGCGTGGTGCAGGGACAGCCGCAGCAGCGGCGGCCACGTCGGCTTCGGTGGTGTGGGTGGCCGGGGTTTCGTAGGGTTTCGAGAAATCAAAATGCGGGTATTGCGAGACCGGGGCAGCGGGGGGTGTGCCGTAGGTGGGACGAGGGCGAGCGCGGTTTACATCGCGCTCCTCGCGGCGCACGGGGCGCTCGGCACGCTCACCGGGTTCCGTGCGTGGCGTGCGTGCGGGGCGCGCGCCGTCCACTTCCACGGCAGTGCGTGGGGCGGCGCTGCGCTTACGTTCGCCACCAAGCTCTGGCAAGTCGATACGCGTAATCGGGCGCTTCAATAGTTTTTCAATCGCGGCCAAGTACTCCATCTCGCTTGGGCTCACGAGCGAAATCGCTTCGCCGGGTGTACCCGCGCGGCCGGTGCGGCCAATGCGATGCACGTAGTCTTCGGCGGTGTTGGGTAGCTCGTAATTGATTACGAACGGGAGCTGATCAATATCGAGCCCGCGGGCGGCGATGTCGGTGGCGACCAAGATGCGCGTCTTGCCGGCTTTGAAATCTTCGAGCGCTTGCATCCGCTCGCTCTGGCTGCGATCACTATGAATCGCGTCCGCCGAGAGCCCATCTTTTTGCAATTGGCGCGCGAGCTTATCGGCATCGCGTTTCATGCGGCCAAATACCAGCACCTGCTGCATATCGCGTGATTTCACCAAGTGCGCGAGTAAGCGATGTTTTTCGTCGGCGGGTACGGCGTACATATTGTGCGTGACAAGCTCGGTCGGCGAATTACGGCGCGCTACTTCGACCATGGTCGGGTTACGCATGATTTGGGCGGCGAGTTTTTTGATCTCGTCTGAAAACGTGGCCGAGAATAAAAGCGTCTGGCGGAATTCGGGAAGCGTCGCTAAGATGCGCTTGATATCGGGCATGAAGCCCATATCGAGCATACGGTCGGCTTCGTCGAGCACCAAAATTTGTACTTGGGAAAGATTGATCGTCTTGCCTTGCAGATGATCGAGCAAGCGCCCCGGTGTGGCGACAATAATTTCTACACCTTGTTGCAGCGCTTTAATCTGCGGCTTGATATCCACGCCACCGTAAAGGCAGGTGGCGCGTAGTGGCAAGTATTTGCCGTAGGTTTTGATCGAGGCCTCTACCTGCACCGCGAGCTCACGCGTGGGCGTGAGCACGAGGGCGAGCACCGGGTGGCGCGCGGGGGATGTGCTGCTGTTAGCCGATGGCGCCAAGCGCTGCAAAAGCGGGAGCGTAAAGCCGGCTGTCTTGCCGGTGCCGGTCTGCGCGCAGCCCATGATGTCGTGGCGGCCGATGATGAGCGGGATCGCTTGCGCCTGAATCGGCGTGGGTTCGGTATAACCCTCGGCTTCAACCGCGCGTAGTAGCTCAGGGATTAAATTGAGTGAGGCAAAGGTCATGCAGCGGCTTTCAAAGAGGTGCAATGGCACAGGGGAACTACTTAACTCGACATTATAGCGCGCGTGCCCACCAGCCCCTTTTAAACGGGGTAAGATTGGCGTTCACATTCGCTCTGGAGGGGTCTATGAACGCAAAATGGATGTCCACAATCTTGATTTTTACCGGCTTGCTGGCGGGCAGCACCGCCTACGCGCAGGCACCGGCACCCGTCCCTGCACCCGCACCCGCACCTGCCGCAGAGCCAGCGCCGCCACCGAGTGTCGTCAAAATCGGCAACGAAAATAAACGTACCGTTGGCACCGTCGTTGATACCGATACGGGCGATCTCGCCTGCTACCTCACGCTCAAAGACGGTAAGGGCAGCGAATTTATCGAGGCCGGCAAGGCCGAATTTTGCACGCAAAAGCCGCCACTCAAAGGCAAAGAAGTGCGCCTCACCTACAAGCTCGAAACCCTACCCGCCAGCTCGTGCAACGGCGACCCAAAATGCACCAAGACCGAGACCATTCCCTTCGTGATTGAGGTAAAGGTTCTCAACTAAAAGCCTATTGCGCGCTCGTGTACTATGGCTCGCAAACAATTCTGTCCTCACCCGAAAGTGCCCGCATGAGCCAAGCTGCAAAAATTATCATCACCGAATTCATGGATGCGCCCGCTGTGGCCGCCCTCGCCGCCGAGTTTGAGACATTCCATGACGCAACCCTAGTCGATCGCACCGCTGAGCTCTATGCAACGTTGCAAGATGCCGATGCCGTGATCGTGCGTAATCGCACGCAGGTGAATGCGGCACTACTTGCCGCCGGGCCAAAGCTACGTGTGGTGGGCCGCCTCGGTGTGGGGCTCGACAATATCGACATGGCCGCCTGCAAAGCGCGCGGGGTAGAAGTAATCCCTGCATTTGGCGCGAATGCGCTTGCGGTCGCCGAATACGTGATCGGCACGGCGATGCTTTTGCTGCGTGGTGGCTATCAATCCACTGCGGCTGTTGCGGCCGGTAAATGGCCGCGTGCAGCACTTTCAAATGGCCGTGAGATTTCTGGCAAAACGCTCGGCATCGTAGGCTTCGGTAGCATCGGCCAGCTGACCGCGCAGCTTGCGCGCGGCATGGGTATGAGCGTGATCGCGAGCGATCCAATGATTGCCAATGACGCGCCGATTTGGGCCCAGGCCGGCGTGGCTTGCCGCAGCATCGAAGCGCTACTAGCCGAGAGCGATGTGGTCACGCTACACGTGCCGCTCGTGAACGACACCAAAAACCTCATCAACACCGCTAGACTCACGATGATGAAGCACGATGCGATTTTGATTAACACCGCACGCGGCGGGATCGTCGATGAGGCCGCCGTGGCGGCGGCGCTGCGCGCGAATAAATTGGGTGGGGCTGCACTCGATGTATTTGAGATCGAGCCCCTGCAAGCGGGCTCGATGTTGGTGGATTGCCCAAATCTCCTGCTAACCCCGCACCTAGCGGGTGTCACGGCAGAAGCCAATACGCGAGTGGGGACGATGATTGCGGAACGGGTGGCTAAGTTTTTGCGGGGCTGAGGAGTGGTGCGAAAACCGTCAACGGTCACCGCGTAAAAATATTCGCGATCCAAAGCCAAGCGCTCGCCAAATTGCACCCTGCTAAAATCGCGCCATGCCACTGCTCACCTACCCCAATTCCCCCTACCGCCTCAATCAACCTTTCCCCCCCGCAGGCGATCAACCGGCCGCAATTGAAAAGCTCATCGAGGGGATTAACGATGGGCTTTCTTTCCAAACGCTGCTTGGTGTAACCGGCTCTGGCAAGACCTACACGATGGCGAACGTAATCGCCCAGCTTGGCCGCCCTGCGCTCGTGATGGCACCCAATAAAACGTTGGCGGCACAGTTGTATTCGGAATTCAAAGAATTTTTCCCCGAAAACGCGGTGGAGTATTTCGTCTCTTACTACGACTACTACCAGCCCGAAGCCTACGTGCCCTCGCGCGATTTGTTTATCGAAAAAGATTCTTCGATCAACGAGCACATCGAGCAAATGCGACTCTCGGCGACTAAGTCGCTCCTCGAGCGCAAGGATTCAATCATTGTCGCCACAGTCTCATGCATTTATGGTGTGGGTGACCCGACGGACTACTACGCCATGCGGATGATGGTGCGCCCCGGTGACAAATGCGCGCAGCGTGATTTGATTACCCAGCTCACGGCCATGCAGTACGCGCGCGCCGAGCTTGATTTTCGGCGCGGTACGTTTCGCGTGCGGGGCGATACGCTCGATGTGTTTCCCGCAGAAAGTGCGGAGTTGGCTCTGCGAATTGCGATGTTTGATGATGTGGTGGAAACGCTCACGCTTTTCGACCCGCTCACCGGCCACACCGCGCAGTCTGTGCCGCGCTACACGGTGTATGCCAAAAGCCAGTACGTGAGCACGCGCGGCACCACGCTGCAAGCGATTGAGGCAATCAAGATTGAACTACGTGAGCGCATAGATTTTTTTATCAAAGAAAATAAATTGGTCGAAGCACAGCGCATTCAGCAGCGCACGACGTTTGATTTAGAAATGCTAAACGAAATCGGCTTTTGCAAAGGCATCGAAAACTATTCGCGCCACCTTAGCCGCCGCAACGCCGGCGAGCCGCCGCCGACATTGATCGACTATCTCCCCAAAGATGCGCTCATGATTATTGACGAGAGCCACGTCACCGTCCCGCAGGTAGGCGGCATGTACAAGGGCGACCGTGCGCGTAAAGAGAACCTCGTCGGCTACGGGTTTCGATTGCCTTCCGCCCTCGATAACCGGCCATTACGATTCGATGAATTTGAAGCTGTGATGCGCCAGACTGTTTTTGTTTCGGCGACCCCTTCGACCTATGAGGCCGATCACGCCGCGCAAATTGTCGAGCAGCTCGTGCGCCCGACCGGGCTGATCGACCCACTCGTGATCGTGCGCCCGGCGGTGACACAGGTCGATGATTTGCTCTCCGAAATCAACAAGCGTGTGGCCGTGAATGAGCGCGTGCTGGTGACCACGCTCACTAAGCGTATGGCTGAAGACTTGACCGATTATTTGTCCGAACACGGCGTGCGGGTGCGCTACTTGCACTCCGATATTGACACCGTTGAACGTGTCGAAATCATTCGCGATTTGCGTGCGGGTATGTTTGATGTGTTGATCGGCATTAACCTACTGCGCGAGGGGCTCGATATTCCCGAGGTCTCCTTGGTGGCGATTCTCGACGCGGATAAAGAAGGATTTTTGCGCGGTATTCGCTCACTCATCCAAACCATCGGGCGCGCTGCCCGCAATCTAAATGGCACCGCAATCTTGTACGCGGATCGTGAAACCGCCTCAATGAAAGTGGCGATTGGCGAAACCAACCGGCGGCGCGAAAAACAAATAGCGTTCAATACGCTAAACAACATTACGCCTAAGTCGGTGAGTAAGCCAATAAAAGACATCATCGACGGCGGCTACGATATTGACGAAAAGCGCGCCACGCAAATCTCGGAGCGTGCTAGCGCACAAGATCGTAAAAAGTACGAATTCAGCACTGAAAAACAAATGGAAAGTGCGATTAAGAAAGTGGAAAAAGAGATGATGGAGTCCGCGCGGAATTTGGAATTTGAAAAAGCGGCGAAGCTGCGTGACGAGCTACGCATGTTGCGAAATAAATTGTTGGTCATGGGTGGTAGTGATGCACCGATGAGTGGGGTCGATTGATGTCGCAGCCAGCAAAG
>JAYVGG010000075.1:0-2205 GCA_043772475.1 Burkholderiales bacterium | reverse complement strand
GTGCCGTTTTTAAGCGGGATCTTGACCATTTGGCGGCGGGCTTGTTCCATCGCTTTTTGCACCGCAACCGGTACTTCGCGCGACTTACCTTTGCCCATGCCAATGGAGCCATCGCCGTCGCCAACAACGGTCAACGCAGCAAAACCCAAAATGCGGCCACCCTTAACAACTTTGGTGACACGGTTTACCGAGATCATCTTCTCGCGTAGACCGTCGCCTTCTTTTTCCTGTTCAACTCGTGCCATATTGGAATCCTTGACTAGAACTTAAGGCCGCTTTCACGGGCTGCATCGGCTAACGCCTTAATGCGACCGTGATAAGCATAACCGGCGCGATCAAACGCCACTGCGCTAATGCCAGCAGCTTGAGCACGTTCGGCAATACGTTTGCCGACTGCAATCGCTGCATCTTTATTTGCGCCATTTTTCAACTGCGCTCGCGCTTCTTTTTCAGCAGAGGAGGCCGATGCCAGCACTTTCGAGCCAGTCGCGTCAACAACCTGCGCGTAAATGTGAGTATTGGTGCGGTGTACCGTGAGGCGCACTGCTTTCAGACGAGCAATCGTCGCACGCGTTTTAGCGGCACGGCGAAGGCGGGAGTGGTTTTTATCAATCATATGAGCCTCGCTTACTTCTTCTTCGTCTCTTTGATGACGATGACTTCGTCGGAATAACGCACACCCTTGCCCTTGTAGGGCTCAGGCGGACGATAGGCGCGCACTTCAGCGGCAACCTGTCCAACACGTTGTTTGTCCATACCCTTTAACAAAATTTCTGTTGGGGTTGGGGTCTCGCACTTCACACCTTCTGGCATGTCATGCACGACAGGGTGCGAAAAACCTAGCGACAAATTGAGCTTAGTACCAGCTGCCTGGGCTTTGTAACCCACGCCAACCAAATTCAACTTACGCTCAAAGCCTGCGCTAACGCCGGTAACCATGTTCGCGATTAACGCGCGCAGGGTGCCCGACATCATGTTCGCGGCAGCGCTATCGTTAGCCACTTCCAGCGTAATTTGATCGCCTTCTTTTTTGATCTTGACCAAATCAGAGGCGGGGTGCTTCAAGGTGCCTAACGGGCCCTTGACGGTGATTTCTGTGGCACCCAGATTAACTTCAACCTTTGCGGGAACCGTAATAGGAGCTTTACCGACACGTGACATAAATGCGCTCCTTAAACCACGATGCAGAGCACTTCACCACCGATACCGGTAGCGCGCGCTTTGCGATCTGTCATGACGCCTTTGGAGGTGGACACAATCGCCACGCCTAAGCCATTCATCACGGGTTTGATATCTTCACGTCCACGGTAGATGCGAAGTCCTGGGCGCGATACGCGCTCAATCTTTTCGATAACC
This sequence comes from Burkholderiales bacterium, assembly GCA_043772475.1. Taxonomy (GTDB): domain Bacteria; phylum Pseudomonadota; class Gammaproteobacteria; order Burkholderiales; family Usitatibacteraceae; genus UKL13-2. The sequence goes on along the minus strand of JAYVGG010000075.1, from coordinate 849 downwards.
GGCTTGCCTGCGTAGTACTTCAGGGCGACGTTTAATTCGGGCTTGCCATCAATAGTGCGGATGGCGAAGTCTTCAATGTAGCCTTCGTCTTTCAAGACTTTGGCGATAGCGGTCTTCACTTTGGAAGACGGCATCGTTACATCAACTTTTTCCGACTGCTGCGCGTTACGAATGCGCGTTAGCATGTCGGCGATCGGATCACTCATACTCATAATTTATCTCCGCTCGCTTACCAACTGGCCTTGACCAAGCCCGGCACTTCGCCGCGCATGGCAATCTCACGCAACTTAATGCGCCCCAGACCGAATTTACTGAACACACCACGTGGACGACCGGTAATCGCGCAGCGGTTACGCAGGCGGGTCGGGTTCGCGTTACGTGGCAAGGCTTGAATTTTCAGACGCGCTTGGTAGCGATCTTCTTCAGACAAGGACTGATCGTGAACAATCTTGTCGAGTGCGGCACGTTTGGCAGCGAATTTCTTCACTAACATTTCGCGCTTTTGCTGACGATTGATAACTGAAAGTTTGGCCATGCTTAGCCTCGGAAAGGAAACTTGAACGCCACGAGGAGAGCCTTAGCTTCGGCATCGGTCTTCGCGGTGGTCGTGATGGAAATATTCATGCCACGGATTACGTCGATTTTGTCGTATTCGATTTCCGGGAAAATGATCTGCTCTTTAATGCCCATGTTGTAATTGCCACGGCCATCAAACGAACGACCCGGAATACCACGGAAGTCACGAACACGGGGCAGCGAGACGGTAATCAGGCGATCCAAAAACTCATACATGCGAGTTGAGCGCAAGGTGACCATGCAGCCAATCGGATAGCCGTCGCGGATTTTGAA
>JAYVGG010000074.1:0-17892 GCA_043772475.1 Burkholderiales bacterium | reverse complement strand
TGCGCGGTTCATCAATGAAAATACCCCACAGCAACGCTTTGAGCGTACCTTTGAAGCGGATTTATTGCGCGTGACTGGCTCGGCCTTCAACGCGGTGCCATTCGTGCCGCTTAACGCAGCAACCAATGTGACCAAGGTCGGCACCATGCGCGCCGTATTCACCGACGGCAACACCGCCACACTGACCTACGACATCAACGGCGTAGCTGTCACAAAAGCCATCACGCGCCAAGTATTTGGCGAGTTTCGCCCCGATTGCGATCGCCCCTAACTCGTGGCACCCCTAACTTTTTAGCCCTCTATGCCCAATGAATACCGCAACCCCACCGCTATTATTGAGTCCCTCGACCACGAAGGGCGCGGTGTCGCGCATGTAGAGGGCAAAGCTGTTTTTATAGCGGGCGCACTGCCCAAAGAGCATGTCACCTACCAGCCCACGCGCACCAAAAAAAGTTTCGATACCGGGCATTTACTGTCGATAGAACGTGAGTCGCCTGAGCGCACCAAGGCGAAATGCCAGCACTACGACGTATGCGGTGGCTGCAAGCTGCAACACGCCGATTACGCCTTGCAAGTCGCCGCCAAGCAGCGCGTGCTGGAAGATAATCTCGCGCGTATCGGCAAGGTCACGCCAGAAACAATCCTCCCGCCAATCTACGCCGCGCAGTGGCAATACCGTAATCGGGCCAGGCTTTCGGTTCATTACGTCGCCAAAAAAGGTGGTGTGCTGGTCGGCTTTCACGAGCGTAAATCACGCTTTGTCGCCGATATGCACACCTGCGAGGTACTGGCGGGTGGGGTAGGGCAGTTGATCGACCCGCTGCGCGAGCTGATGACCGGGCTCGCCATGCGCGAGCGGATGCCGCAGATTGAAGTGGCCGTGGGTGAACGTGTGACGGCACTCGTACTTCGCATCCTTGACCCGCTTACTGAAGAGGATGCGGCCAAATTAAAAACCTTCGCCGACACCTACAAAGTGCAATGGTGGCTGCAAGTCAAAGGGCCTGAAACCGCTGAGCCTTGGTATCCGCTTGATGCAGCCGAACTCACCTACACGCTACCCGATTACGCGCTCAATATTTTATTTCGCCCCACCGAATTTACGCAGGTCAACCACGCGGTAAACCGTCTCATGGTGAAGCGCGCGATGCAATTGCTGCGCCCCGAGCCGGGTGACACCGTGGCCGATTTATTTTGCGGGCTCGGTAACTTTAGTTTGCCCATGGCGCGCTTGGGGGCGACGGTTATCGGCGTAGAGGGCAGCGAATCCCTCACCCAACGCGCCAGCGAAAACGCGCGCCGCAATGGGCTTTTTGAGCGGGCAACATTTTTCCCCGCCGATTTATACACCGATCAAGAAGCCGCCATGGCACGCGTGCCGGCGGTGAGCAAAATGCTCATCGACCCGCCGCGTGATGGTGCGGCTGAAGTCTGCAATCTGCTCTCGCGCGAGCGTCGGCCCGAGTTAAAACGCATCGTCTACGTGTCATGCAGCCCCAGCACGCTCGCGCGCGATGCCGAGATACTCGTCCACACCCAAGGCTTTAAGCTCAAAGCGGCAGGTGTCGTCAATATGTTTCCCCATACGGCGCATGTAGAGTCGATTGCGTGGTTTGAGCGAGGCGACGCGCTGAAAGCCTAATAGCGACGCGGATTTTGGGCGTGGTAAGTGCTTTGCTGCCAATCCGAATTGGTCACATTTGGACCGCCCCAAAAACAAACCCCGCTTACGCGGGGTTTGTTTTGTTCACTTACCTAAAGCGATTAGAACTTAACGTTCACACCAACCGTGTAGTAGCGGCCGATGACATCGTAGTTCTGTGGAAAGGTATTTCCACTGTTCACGCCGGTGCCGCTGATTGTGTTGCCGACGCTTGGCGGTGCCTTATCAAACACATTGTTGATACTCAGGTTGAAACGCACGTTTTTCGTGAATTTCCACGCTGCGCCGAGATCAACATAGTCGTAGCTGCCGATTGTTGAGTAGGCTGGAAAAAATGTTCCAGCCAAAGGCTCAACGGCAACTGCGCTGATATGCCGCCAGTTGTACGAAACAACAAGGTCATTCACAGTCCACGCGGTGCGCTGGTTGAACTTTGTTTTGACGTTCGGCGCGCCGCACGCAACGCTGTAATAGCCTAAGCAATTGCGGTTGATCGAGCTTGGTGTGGGCTGCGCCTCGTACTTGCTAACTTGATTCGCCGATAGGCTCAAATCCACTTTGCCCAACTTAGCGTCAGCACCAAGGTCTTTCAGTGCAAAGCCGTAGTTGATGTTGAGATCAACGCCGCTCGTGCGCTGGGTACCGAGGTTTGATGCCGGCGTAAAGACACCACGCGCGTCAACACCATTGAAGGTGCCAGTCACAGGACTACGCCCTACCTGAGCGCACGCCGCATTCAGCGTAAAGCCTGGGTTGAACGCGGCGCTGTAGCAGCCGTCAAGCACATCCGTCACGCTCTGGCTCGACACGGCTTTACTAAGCTTGATGTCGTAGAAGTCAACCGAAAGTGAGAAGTTGCGAACTTCTTTGGGCTGCCAAACAAAGCCTACCGTGCGGGTATCAGCCTGCTCTGGGCCTAGCGACGGATTGCCACCGGTCAGATTGTTGATCTGCCCTGCGGACGGCGAGGGAAGATTGCCCACTGCCGCAGAAGGTACGCCGGTTAAGCGGCACAGATTGGAGAGCGTACCGGGGGTATTGGCCTGCGCGGTATTGATGAGCGCTAACTGGCACGGGTCAATGGCACGGTTGGATAAGCCCGTTACCAGTGGTGCAAACAGCTCGTTCACGTTCGGCGCACGGGTTGCGCGCTGCGCCATACTGCGGAACCGCAAGCCATCCACGGGCTCCCACTCGCCACCGTATTTGTACGTGCCATAGCTATTCGATGTCGTGGTTGCGAACTCGGAACGCCGATAGCCTAACTCAAGCGCAATCTTGCGTGCGAACGGGGCACCGGTCACGAGAGGAATATTGGTTTCCGCAAATATCTCTTTCAAGGTAAATGTGCCGGTACGGTCTGGTAGTGGCGCACCTGCACCCAGAATCTCGCCCTGAATTTGCGAAGCCGCGTCGGACTGATTACCGGCGGTTGCTTTACGATACTCGGTGCCAAACGCGGCCGAAATCGGCGCTTTAGCAAACGGGCTCTTAAAGGCATTATCAAAATCACCTGAAGCCGACGCGGAGGCCACCTGCTGCTGAACATTTTGTAGCTGAATAGCGCTCAGGTTGATGAAATTCAGCATGGCTGGTGTAATCGAGCCTGCGGCACCAAAGATATTGAGCGGTACGCAGCCGTTTGCAGCATTGGTACACGCGGTGGTGCTGACCGCGCGCAAGGCCTGCTGGAGCTTAGAAAGCGAGCCCCAATTGATCCGTTTCTGGATTTGGTCTGATTCGCCGTAGCTCCAATAAGCGTCGTAGGTCCAGTTGTCGACAATATCGCCTTTGATACCAGCGGTGGTTTGCAAAAGCTTGGTGGAATACGGATTAAGCCGTGGCCCCAACTCTACAAAACGGCGGCCCAGCGATGTGCGGAATTCAGTCGTGTTTCCGACCACGCAATTCGCAGCCGAAATACCAGTTGCCGCACAGATCTGCGCGCGTGCGGCGGCTGGAATATACGGGTTACCAATCGGCACGTTGTACACGTTCAAAAACGAGCCGCTTGGTGCCAGCTGCAAGGTTACGTCGCTACGGGTGTAGAGCACCTGCGCGTAGAGCTCAGCGTGGCTATTAACAACATAATTACCAAGTGCGGTAATTTGCTTACGATTGAGCGGCGTCTGGTAATAGTTATCGGGGTTAAAGTTGTAAGTCGCAAAAACGGGAACAATCTGACCCGTCGTGGTGTCGATCTGGCGCGTGCCAGAAAGCGTAGGCGCACCGCCAACCACACCGAGTAGCACAGGCACGCCGGTTCCTGAGCCCTGCTCAACGCCCGTGGTGGACGATAACGCTGCGAGACCAATAGAACGCTTGTCTTGGCGCAGTGGGCGACTTTCGGTAAAGCCGACACTCATCGCGACGTTGCCTTTGCCGTTATCAAAACCAGCGCCGACGGTTAAATCTGTGCGATTGCGGTTGGCATCGTTCTCAGACGAGGTGCCATACGAGGTGCTGAAGTCGATACCCTTGAAGTCTTTCTTGAGTACAAAGTTCACCACGCCAGAGATCGCGTCCGCACCATAAACGGCGGAAGCGCCGCCTGAGACCAAGTCAACGCGCTGCAGGAGGGCGATTGGGATGGCGTTGGTATCAACGGTGCCGTTCAAATTGAATGGCACGATCCTACGGCCATCCAACAGCACCAGCGTGCGGTTTGGGCCTAATCCGCGCAAATCAATGGTGGCGCCGCCATTGCCGCCGTTATTGGTGCCAGCGCCGATGGCTGGTACCGCTGCGGGTAGCAACTTAATAAATTCTTCAACCGCAATCGGCTGCGCCGACTTAATTTCTTCTTCCGCGACAGACGAAATAGGGCTATTGGAAACCGCACCCGGTGTCTTGATGCGGGTGCCGGTTACTTCAACCTTATCGGTTTTTTCAACCGCTGCTGCCTGTTGGGCGAACGCAGATTGACTAGTCAGTAATGCGATTGCGATGCCAGTTGCGATGACGCTTGGCTTTTTGGCAAACGTCGTGATTGATTTCTTGTACATACGCAAGAATTCCTCTTAAGTAAAGTGAAGTAACAACGGTAAACACACCCATACTATTCCTAGTAGCAACAGTTCAGCATTTTTGACCAAACGCTGCCGTAGGAAAGTGAATTTTTAATGCAAACGGTAAAACACAATCAAATCCACATCTAAGCTCATTGTAGGATAGCGAGGGCTGCGATACAGCACAAGGAACGAGGCCAATCAAGTTAAAGATGTTGCAGATGTGCAACATTATTTGGAGCGCGCTAGGGCTGGCACTATCCATTTGAATTGGGCGCGATTTCGGAGCAATTGTAGCCCCTCCCGTTTGCTTCGCAACGCTTGTCACCCAAGGGCAGATGCGCTTGGCGCAATAAAAAACGGCCTCAATCGAGGCCGTTTTCGTTTAATGCCGTACCGAAACCTTAATCGCTATTGGTAATACCCAACAGCGCTAACAAGTTCGAGAAGATATTGTAAACATCAAGGTAAATGCTCAGTGTGGCCGTGATGTAGTTGGTCTCACCGCCGGTGATGATGCGATTGATGTCATAGACCAAGAGGGCCGAGAAAATCACAATCGCGGCCACGATAATTGCTAGCTGCAGCCCTGGCAGATTCAAGAAAATGTTCGCACAAGCGGCAACAAGCAGCACGACCACGCCAATCATCAAAAACTTACCCATGCCCGAAAGGTCACGCTTGATGGTGGCGGCGAGTGTTGCCATGCCAAAAAACACCAGCGACGTGCCACCGATGGCGGTACCGATTAAGGTCGCGCCATTACGCATATCCATCACATGACCGACTAAGCGCGAGAGCATGAGACCCATAAAAAATGTGAAGGCCAACAAAATCGCGACACCCCAGCCGCTATTTTTGGTTTTCTCGATTGCGTAGAAAAACCCAAAAGCAATACCCAAAAACAACATAAAGCCGATGAAGGGATTTCCCGGCATGAACGAAAATTTCATCTGTACGCCCACCATCGTGCCGAGTACGGTCGGCACCAATGAGAGCGCTAATAGCGCATAGGTGTTACGCAATACGCGGTTGGGTGCAACGCTAGTACCAGCGGCTTGGTCTAAGGGAAGGTTAACTGCCATGTTGATTCCTTTCAGAGGTTAATCTAAGTGCTACACGCTTACGAGTAGCGGCACAGCTAATAGTTTCACATATTTTGCCAGCGTACGTCAAAACCTCACTATCACGTAAGCAACGCGTGCCGGGTGGTGCTAAAATCGCGGCCTTGGATGGGTGGCAGAGCGGTTGAATGCACCGGTCTTGAAAACCGGCGACGGCGCGAGTCGTCCGTGAGTTCGAATCTCACCCCATCCGCCAGCTTGGCATCCGATAGCGTCCAAAGAAGTGCAAAAACCCCCGGCTCTCATAGGGGTTTTTTCATTTCTAGTGTCCGGTAGCGTGTTTTGACGTTCGCTTGCATCCGGTGGTAAACCGTGGTAAAAATTAGGCCAGTTACCACGCAACGGAAAAAGTTACCACGATGCTCACCGACCCCAAGTGCAAGAACGCGAAAGCGGAAGGCAACGCCATTCGTAAGCTCGCCGATGGGGGTGGGCTGTACTTGTGGGTTTACGCGGATGGCCGCAAGTATTGGCGGCTGCGCTACTGGCTTGGGGGTAAGGAGAAGTCACTCTCGCTTGGTGTCTATCCCAATGTCGGGTTAAAGGCGGCGCGTACCAAACGCGATGCTGAGCGTAAGCACCTAGACAACAACCTTGACCCATCGGCGGAGCGCAAAGCAGCGAATCTGCGGGTGATGGCGGCACAGGAGAATTCTTTCGAGGCTGTGGCCACCGAATGGTCAAAAAAACAATCAAACACGTGGGTGGCAAGCCATACGCTGGACGTGAATCGTCGCCTAGAAAAGAACCTGTTCCCTGCATTAGGGCACCGGCCTATTGCGGAAATTGGTGCGCCCGAACTGTTGGCGGTAGTCCGCAAGATCGAAGGGCGGGGCGCGCATGACCTTTCGCACCGTGTTTTGGCGGTGTGCGGCCAAGTGTTCCGCTATGGCGTTGCCACTGGCCGCTGCACGGGTGACCCTAGCCGCGACCTGCGTGGGGCGCTCACACCGCATAAGAAGAAGCCGCAAGCGGCGGTTAGACCGGAAGAGCTACCTGCCTTGCTTCGCGCGATTGCCAGCTACGACACCATAGGCGACAAGCAAACTAAATTGGCGCTGCAATTACTGGCGCACCTGTTCGTGCGAACCAATGAGCTTATCGGTGCGGAGTGGACAGAATTCGACTTGGGCGGCGCAATGTGGACGGTGCCCGCCCAGCGCATGAAAATGAAGCACGAACACCTAGTGCCGCTATCGCCGCAGGCGCTCGCTATGTTGACCCAGTTGCAGGAAATCGGCGGCGGTAGTCGCTTCGTGTTTCCGGGGCGCAACCGTGACAAGCCGGTCAGCAATAACACCATGCTTTTCGCGCTCTATCGCTTGGGCTACAAAGGCAAGATGACCGGCCATGGCTTTCGTGCTGTTGCAAGCACCATCCTAAACGAAACGGGCTACCGTGCCGACGTGATCGAGCGCCAGTTAGCACATAGCGCGCGCGACGACGTGCGGGCGGCTTACAACCGCGCTGAGTACATGCCAGAGCGTAAAAAAATGATGCATCAATGGTCTGACTATATTGTGGCCGCTGTCCCGTCCACCGCGGACACCAATCACCTGAAATCCTGAAACAGCAATTTTTTAAATTTTCAACTCCGCGCAACCGCGATTCCGCAGCGCGTAAAGCATCAAATCCGCCGCACACCCCCACCGCAACCGTAAAAATGCCCACGCGCCACGCGCCGCGCGCGCGGTGGCACCGGCGCGTACTTAGCCACCTGCAAATCTCCATCACACCGCTTTACACCGTCACCAGCGCACACGAAACCCTCGCAACAACTTATCCCAAGCAGAAAACGGCAACACATCTTTCGGCGCGCGGCTCGTGTCTGTTCCTCGCCAAATCTCCATCGGCGTTTGCCCAGATAAATTCTGATGCGGCCGAACCTCGTTATACCAACCCCTAAAAATAGGTAGCGCAACTTTCAGTTGCCAAACGTCCGCGACCACCGCTTGATCGAGCACCTTTTTCAACGTTCCAAAGAATCTCTCCGCCCGCCCGTTCTGCCAAGGCGAGCCCACATCCGTCCGCTGATGACGGATCCGCAGCAATCGCAAGAACCCGCGAAACCGCTTGGACGTAAGCTGCGGCGCGTTGTCGGTCCGAATCGCATCCGGCTTCCCGTGTGTGCCAATCGCAATCAATACATGCCCAGCCAAGGTGTGGAAATTCATATTGCGTATCCCGCAAAGCATCACAGCCAACCGTGAACCGTGATCGACGAGGCCAAGAATCGGCGAGACCTTTACTGTGTCCACGCCCGCACCTGTCTGCTTCCCACAAAGATCAACCCCCACACGGCGTTGATCGGCGTTGCTCTTGGCTTGCGATTACGAATGTCGCGCCGCGCCACCGCAATCGCGTACTTGCGCTGGCGAATGATTTCGGCCACATAACTCTTGCTCACACTTTCTCGCACGCGATGCAGGCGATTGAACGTAAGCGCAATCGTGCGAACGCCTGCGTGCGGCAGAAACGCTTTGAGTCGAATAGCTTCATCCACCACCCATTCAGGCTTGCGCGCGAAGCGGGCGGGAACGATGTGTGGGGGTTGCCGACGAAACCAAGGCTGAGATTCCCGCCGATTCATTCGCCACGTTTGCCATATCGTGGGAATGAGAAGAGCCGCGATACCGCAAACAAAAATCCACGTGAGCAAGCTTGACCCCCGGTAAATTTGCAAACTGTGGATTAGCGCAAGGATAATGTGCGACGTGTTCTGTCTAGCCTAGCGCGTCCGCGCTACCGGGAGGAAAGTTGTGAATTCACTCATCAAATGGCTTCTGGTACTCGCGCTCGTTGGTGCTGGCTACCAAGATTGGAACAAGCAGCGTCAGGCACGCAGTCTGACCGCTGACGGCGCGCCCATAAGAAGCTCGAATGGATTTGTCGCGTTACCAACCGTGGATGGCGCAAGTAAAAACGTGGTGATGGTTGTCGCCGCGCAAAACTGCACCAAGGAGGCCGCCGCCCGTGCCGATTCACTCACCGCTGCGCTAACGCGAAGCGGCATCCCCGTGAACCGAACTCGCCACGTCAGCTTTAGTTTCACTAATGCAGATGAGGGCGGACGCGAACGGATATCGGAAGTGATGAAGGGTGAGCTGCCCATCGTGTTCCTGAACGGGCGTGGCAAGGCCAATCCGCAGCTTGATGAGGTGGTGGCGGAGTTTCAGTCTGGAAAGTAGAGGTGCCGCAGGTTAGCCATCGGTTTACCTTGGCCAACCTACAACGCCAAGCGGCTATTTCGGACGGGCGCAGTGAGTGCCGTCCAAGTCTATTCTTAATTGGTGAGCGTTCATCCAATCGGAAAGGCGGACTGAACGGGGATGCGCCGCGTCCCCAAAGGGTCGATGGGAACGTCGCCTTGCCTGCCGACGTTGAAACCCAAAATCCGGCATTTGTAGTGTTGTTTTTCCTTGGTTAACGGCTTCTCGAATAACTGAGAGCTCACGCGAAAATACGCCACGCTTTTCTACTATTGTCATGGATGCCCGCGCGCGCTTTTGAAGTTGCCAGGTCATCGCCTCGCGCGCATCGGCCAGCTTGACTAGTTTTACTTCACCATCGGCATACCAAGTACCGCGCTTGAACGGAATGATCGCGATTTGAATCTGATTCCGAACGAACTCCCAACGAGCAAAATCGTGGTGCCCCCATTCGGCATCTGAATGCTGCAATATCGCGTCGTAGCTTTGCACGGCGTGGTGAATTCGATCTAGCGTTGATAGGCCATGCTCAGGAACGGCGAACACGAGTCGCATCCAGAATTGGGTGTTGTACTGGATTTGCTCAAAATCGCGCGTGAAGCGGATGACCGCATTCTGGTCACCCCGCAAATTGAGATGCCACACCGCGCGAAAGGCGCGGTGGTATTCGGCATCAGTTTTTCTGGCGTTTTCGGCTTCGATCCAGTCGGTGGATCCTAAATATGGGTGGTCGTCCACTTCATACTCGTCATTGAAAACTAACCCATCAGGGAGCTTGTTGATGCCTTTGTCGGAGAAGCTTTCCTCTGGTCGAGCCTTGATTGAATTTGGGTCGAACCCGGTAGCCTCGCCAGCAATCAAAAACTCAGACAAACAGCCCTGAACTTCCGGACGTATCATCCTCGTTGCAAGGTACGTCGTAGCAATTTGACGATGGTAGAAGGTTGGGCCGGTCATGTTGGCATGAGGGCCGGCCTTGGCCACAAAATCGCAGCCGCCGTCGTTGAGAAACCGTGCGCCTTTGCCTGTCAGAAAATAGCTGCTGGCACCGATTGCGTTCAAATCCGCAGTGATCAACTGGGCTGCAATGAGCCGATCCATTTCTCGCCGAACCGTCGTTAGCAGGCTCACTTCGCGGGTCTCTCGGAAGGCGGCTAACCCGAGGGTCCGCGCGTCGGCATGCCCAAAAAACCCAATGATTCTGAGCAGTTGAAAAGTGCGCTCTGGGTTGCTGTACGCGTCAATTTTTAGCGACATCGTTCTGCTTTCAATGGCCGGAAACAGTCCGGCCTTCGAAACCTATAGTCGCGATCTTGTGCGAGGCATTTGTGTTGACACAATTGTTCACACTCGTCTTGGCTCAACACAAGTGCCGACACAAAACTGTCGGCAAGGTCAACGGCACGAACAGCCCGGAAAGCCGCGGCTGGAGCCGCATCCGGGCTTCTCGCGCTAGGGCGCGAGTCGTCAGCGCCCCCGCGATGAACCTGCGGGAACCCCCTGCGATAAAACCGCAGGAGGTTCCCGCCGCTTCGCTCTGGGGGCGGGGGCGTTGCCCCCCAACAAAAAAGCAGCGCTGTCGCGCCGCTATTTTTTTGTCGGCTCCCCCAAGCACGTTTTTGCGCCGCTGGGGCGTCGCAAAAATGCCAACGCTGGCGCGTTGTCACCGGCTTCGCCGGCGTGTCCGGTGCCGCTGGGGCGGCACCGGTGGAACGCGGCTAGGGCCGCGCGCGCGGGTTTTTTTCTGCCACTGTTTTTGTTCGGGATTGCCCTTTCTCGTAAAAGAGCGCCGTGCCTTTGATGGCAAAGCGTGGCTGATTTTCTGGCGGGGAATTACCTCATTTTTGCGCCAGCACGCGGGTTTGCGTATCCCCGTTTTTGCGACCAAGCGGCGGCTGTTACAACGCGTATTTTGTTATCAAGGCTGCGCCGCTGGCATCACCCGGCTCGCCACATTTTAGAGTTTTGTTGCCAAGGGCTGCGCGTCTGATCGGGGTGTTGATTGGGTCGGTCAACTTGCCCGACCGGCATTTTTTACTTTTGTCGGCACCGCTCAGAACCTCGGTAACTCTGGTTCAGACTTTGGCTGGTTAGTCTGCGGCAGCGGTATCCTTGAGCTTGCTCGCAGTCCGAGTTTTTGCGCTCAAAATATCTGCCAGCCGCGTTTCCCAACCCTCAATCGCCGCCCGCTTTTCCTCAAGATACGAGTGCCTATCGTAGTTACTCGCCTGAACCCCGGACACCCCATGACTCAATAATTGCGCCCTAATATCTTTGCTCACAAAGGCGGCCAGTAGGGTCTCGCAAGTACGGCGAATGTCGCCCATGCGAAACGGTTTCATGGAGGCGAGTCCAAACGAGGCGGGGTTGGCCACCATGTCTTTGGAGAGCTGGTTGACGATCTTGGAGGCGACGGTGAGTCTTCCCGAAACCTCGACTTCATTGTCAACAAATAGGTAGTCGGTCTTGTGTTTCCGGCAATCCGCCAGCCGTTCCTTGATGAGCTCCCGCCCAAGCAGTCCGTAAGGGACTACGTGTTTTCTGGGTTTTGCCCGCCGCCCCTTCGGGTCTTCCATCAGGATGGTTTGCTCAGCCTCGTGTACGTCGGATACCTTGACCCGGAGTAGTTGAGACATCCGCTGACCCGCCAAGTAAAGCGCCAACAATAGGACTTGTGACGTTTCGCTCGTGTCCGCTTTGAGTGCCTCGATGTACGCTTTTAGTTCGGACGTACTGAGAGCCCGCTCACCCGCCACGCTGCCGCCAACAATCGTCTTCACCGATTGCACCGGATTGTCTTTGATGCCAAACCGATCCATCTGCGCGTTCGAGTTTGGGTCATGGGCTGCACCCACCGCAAGCGAGTATGCGGCGCGGAGGTAGCTTCGCAGCTTGCGCGCCGTCGTCGGTTTATCGGCATGGATGAGGCGACGCAAAATTTCTACGACCTGCGTTGGTTTCAGGTCGGCAGCGGGCAGCACGGCGAACGCCGGGAACGCTTCGCTGATGTGGTTCTTGAACATATTTTTAGCGTCTTTTGCTGACAGCGCCTTGCCCGCGTTTTCCAGATGGGCGACGTATTCTGCGAGCAATCGTTCGACCGATAATGTTAGTCTCTCCTGCCCCGCACTGAGCGCCGCCAACTTAATATCCGTCGCTTCGGTAAAACGGGCGTACCGGTTCGATTCCGGTTCCGGGCATCAAATCAAGTGCTTAACACATTTGCTGTTGCTTTGTCTGCCTAGGCTTTATGCCAAAAATCATCGTTGGTGACAGTACGGTGACAGCAAAGCGCCGCGCTTTCAACGGCAAAACCGTTTCCGCCATCGCGCAGCCTCGCCGTGTTCTATGCAATGGCTAAATCGCGCCGTATTGCACCAGCGCGTAGATTTCATCTGCCCGCCACGTTGTTATCCTCGGCCCCAGCTTAACGGGCTTCGGGAAGCGCCCCGTCCGCACACCTTCCCACCAGGTGGATTTGCCGACGGGAATGATGGCTGGCACCGGCGGTATCGCCCTCGGATTGCCAATAATTTGATGAAGGCGAAGCAGCGCCGGTCGCGCGGGTGAGGCGGGTAAATCACGCATAACTACATCCTTAACTGCTTCACCAACAGACACCGAGCTTAGTTGGCGAGAGCAGACTTTTGTCTTTGGGGAACGTGTCTTGAACCCTATAGTCGTAATTTATGCGCGTTGACAAAAATATTTTTTGGAGTAGTACGTAGCAGCTAAAAATAGCTGATTGACAAAAAGAACGATCAAAAATGCACTTTAAGTCCCCCAATCCGCACAACATTCTGGAGGGGAGGCTTAATCTGTAATCAGCTCAATTCCAGATAAAGCGCCCAAAAATCGTGACAGCCAACATCGCCACGTTACCGATCACGTTGATTGTTCATGCTGGGCGAAAAGAGTACGCACGCAGCCGTAGATAACGCTGCCTTTCGAACCCGCCCGAAGCCTCCACCTCAAAAGTGGGGAAAGTCGCGCCGGCGGGTGGAGGCCACTTAATTCCTAGAACACTTCACGAATAATATTTTTGGCAGTAGTCGCGGCACCGTTGACTGTGAAATTCAAAATGGCGCGGTCATAGTCGAGAAACTCAATGGTGCCAGAGCCGGCAACGGCAACCTCAAAACCCGATAACGGGCCGAGACCACTGTTTGGCGCGGCACGGGTTGTATAAATTGTCCCAGCGTATATTTTTGGTGTCTGCCAGACTCCACCGGTCATGGTGTACCAAGTTGGTTTGCCCGCTGCGTCGTAGACATACCATGCAGCAAACAATGCCTGCCGTTTGACATGGATGCTGATGCCCCAGCCTGGTTCGCCCGGATTCCACCACAGATCAGTGAAATTGTGGGCAGGGTAACCAGACTGCCGCGCGGCCACATCTTCGGCGACGGTAAATTGGGCAGTACCAATTAATGAAACCACACTCGTGAGGCGGTTGAGAAATATCGCTTCGACGGTATAGCTGCCCTGCGGTAGTCTGCCGAGGATTACGTCCATGTTCGTGGCGGACACGTCGTCAGATGGCAGCGTTGGCCCGGGGAGGGGGGCGTTGTCGATTGACCGCATCGTTACTGTGAACTTGTTGTTCACCAGCGTCACCGACTCACGGCCATAGGCAAATGGGAGCGTCGATGTCACATTGAGTCTGACAAGCGTATCGCGGCTCAGAAGCGTTTGCGGCGTGATGACGATAGCTTGCTGCGCGAAGGCGTCGATTGCCGGTGCGATAAGGACGGCCATCAGCAAAAGAGGCCGCATGAGGCGCGACATGCGTTCGCCCGCAATCAAAGCGGCAATCCGCCAGCGAGCGACGATACCAGTACGTACCTCGCTGACCAATGCGTGGTTCGCGACTTTTCCTCCAAATCGTGGTGGGATATCAGGACTGAAAATTGCATTCATAAATTTCTCCGGCTTAATTAAAAGATCACTAAATCAGAATTCGCGCAAGTCGAATTCCAAGAAACTACATTTGCATGGACAAGCGCTTTTGTTACTGAGCATGATGGAATGAGATCAAACGGCTCGAACCGTCAACAGATTGGTGACTTTGGTCACACCGACGATATTGCGGGTGATTCCCTCCGCGCGCTGCCTGCGTATCTCCGTGGATACTTCGCCTTTCAACGTCACCTCGCCTTTGACGGTGTTCACCTCGATACCAAGCGCACTTAAGCCCGGATCCTTCAGTAGATCCGCCTTAATGGATGCGGTAATGGCGGAGTCCTCGACGATGGCACCGATCTGCTCCACCTTGCTAGTGACGACATTTCCTGCTTTGTCGACAGCCGCGCTAGTGGAGCTGGTAATGGACTCACCCACGTCAGAAAGTACTGCACCGGCCTCGCCCACCTTGCGTTCGACCTTGTCGCTAGCTGCGGCAAGTTGGGAGTTGGTTTTGTCGATGGCACTATCGACTTTTTGTCCTACGGTGCGCTTTGAATCGACCGACCTGTCGCAACCGGCAGCGGCCAGTACTGTGGCCGTAATGGCCGCAGCGATCGCGCATTGCGCGGGTGTGGCGTAATGGAATCTCATGATTCACTCCTGAATTGATATTCATTCATTATTCGCGGGTGCCGCTGCGCCCGCTATGGCGGGATGGCCTAATCAAGCGTAGGACGACACCGGCTAATGTTGGCGCGCACGCAAAAAACTGGCCACAACGGTTTACTGAAGCGGGTCGCGTGTGGCTCTGCGGGGGACATGCGTGTCACTACTTGCTGAAGTTCGCTTTCGCAACCTTTACGCAGGAGTCCTTGGTATCGCCGCTGAATACGTCACACTTCTCAACAGCGACCTTGTAATTGGCAGTGTTCGTGGCCTCGTACGCGTCGGCGCGTGCCTCGCTGATCTTGGCGCCGGCCTTGGCATCTTCCAACGTGCGAATTTCAATTGCCTTGGCTTCTTTGAGGCACACATCCTTGTCGTTCCCCGCTTTGGCGGCGCATTTCGTTTTGGCGAGATCGAATTCAGCCTGCGCGACATCCTTGCGGCCGTCAAAAACGGCCTTCGCGGTGTCTTTGTAATCGCTATGAATCTTTGCAACCGCGTACGCTTTTTCGGTTTTGGCTTCAGCAATACAAACGTCCTTGGCGTTGCCGGCGAGTGATGCGCACGCCGCCTTGGCGCGCTTGAGCGAAATATCTGTGTCAGCGATCGCAGCTTTGTGTTCCGCCTTGGTGATGGCGGCATGAGCCGCAAACGCGGCGGTGAAAATCGTCGCGGCAAGCAGGGTGCTTGTTAGTTTCATTGTCATGGTGGTTCCTTTGAAGTTTGTCGGGTGATGTGATGCGGTGATTGTGTCGTCTGCCTCTGCGGTTTGCAGCGGCATCGCGGCCCAAGATAAGATCCATCTTCACCGAGGCCGTCATGCGACTCGCGCGCGGTGGCGCGTGCATGACGTTATTTCTACCGTGTGACGAAGCCAAAGCGCCCGGTAATTTGCGAACAAGCGTTGTCACTCGCTGAAAACCGCGCTGTCATTCCTGACGGATTCGCTTCGATTTCGAGCATTTCATAGTTGCCCGCAAGTCCTGGGCAGGTATAGGTTCCTGTTGAAGACCCCATCCGTCCACTCTGGCGATAATCACCCCTGTAATTGCAAACAGTTCCGTTTCCATTTGTGGTCATGGCGAAGCTCGTCGCAGAATTTACAATAGACACTCCCAAGACAGTCTCTGCGGTGCCGTTGCTGCCCGCATTCGCGCAACCCGCAGTGGTTTCCCTAATGACACCTGCGTAGCTTCCGGTAAGTTCATTGTTCCGAAATGTCTGGCGGGTTAGCGCCTTGTTTACGGTCGTTCCATCCACGTTGTAGCTCAATGTTGCAGCGTCAACGAACGCTGTAAACGTTACGGTGCCTACCTGCCGAATCGTGACGAAATTTGGATTAAAAAAGTTACCGAGCCAAGGGCCTGAAGTCTGATGCATTGGGCCCGAAAAAATTAGCGCTCCAGACGAAGCTTGGCCAGCATAACTTGCTGCTCCGGTGTAGAAGGTAGGGCGATTGTCAGTGCCGTAAACGAAGAAGGTCAGGAACACAACTTCGCGCTGATGCGTGGCCGTCACACCCCAGCCTGATTCATTGGCGTTCCACCATAGGTCGGTTAGGTCCGTGGTGAATGTATTGGCCGAAGCGAACGGCGAAAGTAACCAGAGGGATAAGAAAAATGCGGCAGCTTTTTTCATTTTGATAACCTTTATGCGTTGAGATTGAGGATAAGAATGGGTACTTGTCGCGATGCTTGAACGTGGGTGTCCGGCCCATCAAGCCGAACCCATCACGACCTAGGAAAAATCTGAACCAGCGATTGGGTTCCTCTTCCATGCGTTCCTTGCTATAGCCCTACTGCTCCTGAACTTTTTTCCGGCCAGTTGCCAGCGCTTGCCGACAATCACATCAAGCGGATCATCGGGGGAGCTTTCGCCACTGTTCCTTCGCCTTCCCTTCATTTGTTTCCTGTTGCCTTCAATTTGTTCCCAGTTCACGGCAGACTCCATTTAGTGAGAGGCTTTCGCCTGAGCGATGGCGCCTCCACCGGAATTTGTGTCGAGACGCAAACTGCGCCACAGCTAGCCACGAAACACACGGCCACCTTCGATGCGCACTCGTTCCCCTTGGCGAAAATCGCGCGGGTTCTCTTGCGTATACGTGACGCGCTCGCCGCTATCGAGACGCACACGGATTTCGATGCGATCACTGGCCTGATTTTTTTCGACTTCGTTGCCGATCAGCGCCCCGCCAGCGGCACCAACAACGGTGGCTGCGGTATTGCCGCGACCGCTCCCGATCTGATGACCGACGACACCGCCGATAATGGCGCCAACGACGGCACCACCACCGGTATTGCCGCTACGTCCATCAACAAAGCGAATTTCTTCTACGTATCCGTATTGGATACGTTGCTGGTCAACGTTGTTGTAGTTGGTACTGTCGGCGCTCCGCGTGGCACATGCGCCTAGAGCCATAGATGAAGCGAACATTGTGCAGAGGAGGATTTTTTTCATGATAAATTTTCTTTCGTGGTCGGTATGATGCATGTTGGGATGCGGTGTCATTGCGTTGTAGTGAAGGGATAGCGTCGGCGCGAAACGCAACGGTTAAAAAGAGCCATGCCGCCGTGGTCGCCGTGATCGCCGTGGCGATAGCGGTGAAATTGATAATTGACAAGGGCAAAGCGATCACGCCAAGCGGAGCAAAGATTGCGCCCCATGTCGCTGCCGACGACAACCCTGCGGCGAACAAGGCAAACACCGCAGCCAATGACAAAAGTGTCATTCACCACACGGCATGCCTTTTTAATGGTTGAGTTCATACCATCATCCTATGACGCTGTTAATGGCGACGACATCGGATGAGCGTCCGATTTGGTGTAGGACGAACGCGGACGCGGGCAAAGCGTATAGCGCGAGAAATGCTAATGAAATCCGAGAGCCGCCTCATAGAATCTGTCGTACTCACCCGGCACCACCGACCGTAACGGCATTTCCGGCTCTCCGTTTGGTCGTCGCCCTTGCCGTGGCTAGCGAGAAAGCAAGGATAGGTATAACCATTTCATCGAGCAAAATTTTTGCTTTGGTACGCCAACGCACCGACAGCACCTGCTCTCGCGAATATCTTGCATTCTTTAAGGTGAGTTCGATGAAAGCAACTCAATTTCATTTCTCAATAGGAAACCGCTACTAGTCAGGTATGCCAGTTGTTAAATTCAGGGGTCTGCAATGGATAGATTCGATCACGGACGAAGGCGCGTATTTCAAATAAGCGTTGCCGTGACTATGGTGACGGTATCAATCGTTGCAATTCATTGGGTCAATGCCCTTGTTGCCAAGCAAATGAATAGCAGTTCCGTGACGTTGGAAACGAT
>JAYVGG010000073.1:0-5421 GCA_043772475.1 Burkholderiales bacterium | reverse complement strand
ATTGCTGCGGTTAGCGTGGTCTTGCCGTGGTCAACGTGGCCAATCGTGCCTACGTTTACGTGCGGCTTGGTGCGCTCAAATTTGCCTTTTGCCATTTTTGTCTACCTCGTCAAATATCGAATGGAATAGTAATTACGGAATTATTTTTTCGCGTTAATGATGGCTTCAGCCACATTGCGCGGGGCTTCGGTGTAGTGCTTGAATTCCATGGTGTAGGTCGCACGGCCTTGCGTAGCAGAACGCAGCGAGGTCGAGTAGCCAAACATCTCAGAAAGTGGCACTTCGGCTTTGATGATCTTGCCGCCACCACCGGAAATATCTTCCATGCCCTGCACCATGCCGCGACGTGAGGATAGATCACCCATCACCGTACCTGCATAGTCTTCAGGGGTTTCTACTTCAACGGCCATCATTGGCTCAAGCAATACCGGGTTGGCTTTACGCATCCCGTCTTTGAAGCCCATTGAGGCAGCCATCTTGAACGCGTTTTCGTTCGAGTCCACATCATGGTACGAACCGAAATGCAGCGTCACTTTTACGTCAACAATCGGGTAGCCCGCCAACACGCCAGCTGGCAAGGTTTCGCGCAAGCCTTTTTCGACCGCTGGGATGTATTCGCGGGGAACCACACCACCCTTGATTGCGTCGACAAACTCAAAGCCTTTACCCGCTTCTTGTGGCTCGACTTTCAATACCACGTGGCCGTACTGACCGCGACCACCGGACTGCTTAACAAATTTACCTTCGGCGTTTTCAACCGTGCCGCGAATGGTTTCGCGATACGCAACTTGAGGCTTACCAACCGTCGCTTCGACGCCAAATTCGCGCTTCATACGGTCAACAATAATCTCTAGGTGCAATTCGCCCATACCGGAAATAATGGTTTGGCCAGATTCTTCATCTGAGCGCACGCGGAACGACGGATCTTCCTGCGCCAAACGACCAAGCGCAATACCCATTTTCTCTTGGTCAGCCTTGGTCTTTGGCTCAACGGCTTGCGAAATAACTGGCTCAGGAAACACCATGCGCTCAAGCGTAATAACGGCATTCGGGTCACACAGGGTTTCACCCGTGGTCACGTCTTTCATGCCGATACAAGCTGCGATATCGCCGGCGCGAATTTCATCAATCTCAACGCGGTTGTTCGCGTGCATTTGCACGATACGACCGATACGCTCTTTCTTGCCGCGCACAGGGTTGTAAACGGTATCACCCTTTGAGAGCACACCTGAATACACACGCACAAACGTGAGCTGGCCGACGAACGGATCCGTCATCAACTTGAATGCGAGCGCTGAGAATTTTTCAGAGTCCACCGCAGTACGCGTGATGCGCTCTTCAGCTTCGTCAGTTCCACCAACAGGGGGAATATCGGTAGGCGCTGGCATGTACTCAACCACCGCGTCCAACATCGCCTGCACACCCTTGTTTTTAAAGGCTGAGCCGCACAACATCGGCACGATTTCGCTCTTGATGGTGCGCTCACGAATACCGGCGCGGATTTCATCTTCTGAAAGCACGCCACCTTCGAGGTACTTGTTCATCAAGGTTTCGTTGGCTTCGGCTGCGTTCTCGACGAGCTTATTGTGCCACTCAGCACAATCGTCCACCAGGTCAGCGGGGATGTCACCGTACTTGAATGTCACACCTTTGTCGTCTTCGTTCCAGATGATAGATTTCATCTTGACGAGGTCAACCACGCCTTTGAAATTTTCTTCGGCACCGATTGGCACTTGCAGTGGAACCGGGTTCGCTTTTAGGCGCGCCTTCATCTGGTCGTAGACCTTGAAGAAGTTTGCACCGGTACGATCCATCTTGTTCACGAAGGCCAAGCGTGGCACTTTGTATTTATTAGCCTGACGCCACACGGTTTCAGACTGCGGCTGTACGCCACCCACCGCGCAATAGACCATGCAGGCACCGTCAAGCACACGCATCGAGCGCTCGACTTCAATGGTGAAGTCAACGTGCCCAGGGGTGTCGATAATGTTGATGCGATGCTCAGGGTAGGCGCCAGCCATACCCTTCCAGAAACAGGTCGTCGCAGCAGACGTGATCGTGATGCCGCGCTCTTGCTCCTGCTCCATCCAGTCCATGGTGGCTGCGCCATCATGAACTTCGCCAATTTTGTGGTTCACGCCCGTGTAGAACAAGATGCGTTCGGTGGTCGTAGTTTTACCGGCGTCAATATGCGCCGAGATGCCGATGTTTCTGTACCGCTCAATGGGGGTCTTGCGTGCCACGGTGATAGCCTTCCTAGGTTTGTTCTGGTTGCCCGCCACACATTGGCGGCGGCACAACCCCGAGCGTACTTGCGTGCTTAGAAGCGGTAGTGCGCGAAGGCTTTGTTCGCCTCGGCCATACGGTGTACTTCTTCGCGCTTTTTGATCGCGGAGCCACGGCCTTCTGCGGCATCCAAGAGCTCACCGGCTAAGCGAGCGCCCATCGATTTTTCACCGCGCTTGCGTGCAGCCTCGCGAATCCAGCGCATCGAAAGCGCGGTACGGCGGATCGGGCGAACTTCAACCGGAACCTGATAGTTGGCACCACCGACGCGGCGGGATTTTACTTCCACCGAGGGCTTTACCGCGTTGATCGCGGCGCTAAAAACTTCCAGCGGATCTTTGCCGGATTTTTTGGTGATTTGATCGAGCGCGCCGTAAATAATGCGCTCAGCAACCGCTTTTTTGCCGGCGGTCATGAGTACGTTTACGAACTTTGAAATTTCGGCACTCTTGTACTTGGGATCCGGAAGGATCTCGCGTTTGGGAACTTCGCGACGACGAGGCATGGTTGTTTCCTCTAACTCTTTAATTCAAAATGGGGTGGGCTGAAAAACGCGCGGAAACCTGCGCGATTACTTCTTCGCAGCACCGGCCTTGGCTTTTTTGGCGCCGTATTTCGAGCGCGATTGCTTGCGGTCTTTAACGCCCGCCGTATCGAGCGAGCCGCGCACCGTGTGGTAACGCACGCCTGGCAAGTCTTTCACACGGCCACCACGAATCAACACAACCGAGTGCTCTTGCAGGTTGTGGCCTTCGCCGCCGATGTATGAAATGACTTCAAAGCCATTGGTGAGACGCACTTTGCACACCTTACGCAAAGCCGAGTTCGGCTTCTTCGGGGTGGTGGTGTAAACACGTGTGCAAACGCCGCGCTTTTGCGGGCAATTTTGCATGGCCGGGACTTTACTCTTGGCCTTGATCTTGGCACGTGGTTTACGCAGAAGTTGATTAATAGTTGGCATAGGGATTCCGCTCTGTACTCACAATGGCTAAATTTTTTCCTGCTCGAAACAAAATGGCACTGTTCCGGGTTCGTTTACAGGGTGTACAGCGAGGTGGCCGGATGAATCAAATGGCCAAATCGTGGACAGCCCATGATTTTATATAACAACCCACCCCTCTGTCAAGGAGAGGTGGGTTTATTTCTACTGGAACAACTTAAAACGTAAAACTACGCGACCTGCTCTTCTCCGGATGCTGTTTCGGTTTCATCAAAACCGAAGCTGATGCCGGAGGATTGCGGCACGCGTGGCTTGCCTTTTTTGCGCGCCCGGTGGAACGCCAGGCCCGTACCGGCTGGGATCAAGCGGCCAACAATGACGTTCTCCTTGAGACCACGTAGATCGTCTTTCTTGCCCATGATGGCGGCTTCGGTGAGAACACGCGTGGTTTCTTGGAACGAGGCGGCCGAAATGAAGGAATCGGTCGAAAGCGAAGCCTTGGTAATACCCAGCAATACGTACTGGTAGGAGGCAAGCTTTTTCTTTTCCTTGGTCATCTTGTCGTTTTCGTACAAGACATCGGCGCGCTCAAGCTGCTCGCCGGTGATGAAGCGTGAATCGCCCGGATCCACAATCGACACGCGACGCAACATCTGCCGCACGATCACTTCGATGTGCTTGTCGTTAATCTTTACACCTTGCAAGCGATACACGTCCTGCACTTCGTCCGTGATGTAACGCGCGAGTGCTTCCATGCCCTGCAAACGCAAGATGTCATGCGGATCGGCCGGGCCGTCCACAATCGTCTCGCCCTTATTCACAACCTGGCCATCGTGCGCGGTGACGTGCTTGTCTTTCGGGATCAAGTATTCGTGGGCGATGCCGTCAAAATCGGTGATGACTAAACGCTGCTTGCCCTTGGTGTCTTTACCGAACGAGACCGTCCCAGTCACTTCAGCGAGTAAGCCTGCGTCTTTCGGTGAACGCGCTTCAAAGAGCTCCGCCACACGTGGCAGGCCGCCGGTAATGTCGCGGGTCTTCGACGACTCTTGCGGGATACGCGCCATCACTTCACCGACACCAACCTGCTGACCGTTTTTCACCGTGATAATGGCGCCGATCTGGAAAGTGACAATAACGGGCACGTCAGAGTTGGCGGCCTTGATGTCGTTACCCTTAGCATCGACTAAACGCACGGCGGGGCGTAGCCCTTTCGATGCAGCTGAGCCACGACGTTTCGGGTCGATCACAACCAGGCTCGAAAGCCCGGTGGTCTCGTCGATTTGCTTGGCAACGGTAACGCCTTCTTCCACGTTCTCGAAACGCACTTGACCGGCGTGTTCCGTGATGATGGGGCGGGTATGCGGATCCCAATTGGCAATCGTTTGACCGGCTTTAATTTTGCCGCCGTCTTTGATTGCCAGCGTGGCACCGTAAGGCACCTTATGACGCTCGCGCTCGCGACCGTTTTCTTCGGTGATGATAATTTCGCCGCTACGGGCGATGACAATCGTCTCTTTGCGTGCATTGGTGATAACGCGCATCGCTGGCGAAAACTTCGTTACACCAGTTGATTTCGATTCAACGCTTGAGGCCACCGCGGTACGCGAAGCCGCACCACCGATGTGGAAGGTACGCATGGTTAGCTGCGTGCCAGGCTCACCGATGGACTGCGCGGCAATCACACCGACTGCCTCGCCGACGTTAACCAACATACCGCGACCTAGATCGCGGCCATAGCAGCGCGCGCAAAGGCCAAAGCGCGTGTCGCAGGTTAGTGGCGTGCGGACTTTGACTTCGTCGATGCCGGCCGCATCAATCGCGTCCACCATGTCTTCGTCGATTAACGCGTTCGACTTCACGATCACCTTGCCGGTGTCAGGTGCGACCACGTCGTTGATCGTGACGCGACCCAAGATCCGTTCGCGCAACGCTTCAACCACTTCGCCACCCTCAACCAAGGCTTTGACCGCGAGGCCGGTTTGGGTTTTGCAATCATCTTCGGTTACAACCAAGTCTTGCGTCACATCGACCAAACGGCGTGTGAGGTAGCCAGAGTTGGCGGTTTTCAACGCGGTATCGGCCAGACCTTTACGCGCACCGTGGGTCGAAATAAAGTACTGCAACACGTTCAAGCCCTCACGGAAATTCGCCGTAATCGGCGTTTCGATGATGGAGCCATCTGGTTTTGCCAT
>JAYVGG010000072.1:0-2093 GCA_043772475.1 Burkholderiales bacterium | reverse complement strand
ATCGAGCGCGAACGCGAATGAGAGCACCAGCACCAGCGCCGCACCGCCTTTCATGAGAGTGGCGTAGTTGAGCTTCGCGGGCTTGCCGATCGCGGGCTCGCGCAGGGCCACTTCTAAAAAAATAAACGTGCCGCCGAGCGCCGCGAGTGAGGAAAGGCCGGCGATATGGGTTTCGATCCACGTGGCGCCGCCCCAAATATATTGCGCGCCAATACCAGTTTGCAACAGCGCCGTGCCGATGCCGCCGGCCACCAAGAGCGCATAGCTTAGAAAAAATACATCGCGCGCGATAAGCCCCTGAAACACACTGTAAATCAATAAGCAAAAGGCGATGCCAAGCAACACCCCTTGCAGCATGTGCTCGTTGATTGCGTCGGTATGAAAAACGGCGGGCTTTTTGAGCGCGAGCGGCAAGATGAGCGAGCCGCGTGTTTCGACACGCGCATAAAAAACGTAGGGTGTAGCGGGCTTAAGCGTCAGCGGGACAGCGGCGGTACGGCTCGCGAGCGGGCGATGGGTAAGCGGCCTAAGCGAGCCAAGCTTTGCCTCATGAACTAGCTTGTCAGCCTCAAACACGTAGGTATCGACCTTTTGGAGCGGCGCGTAGGCAAGCTCGGCTATCCATGCGCTATCGGCACCTGCCGCCAGTGTAAACGGCACGCGCAGCCATACGCCGTGAGGCTTTACGCCGAGGGCGGCGTAGTGATTGGGGGGCGGCTGAAAATCACCCGCCCGCGCGGCGACATCGCGCACGGCGAGCTCGCGCTCAGTTTCTAATAGCAGTGTGACGTGCGGCCACGCTGGCACGGCGGTTTTTTGATCGTCGAGCACGACGGGCGGCACCTCGGCGCGGGCGAGTATGGCTGTGCCTACAACAAGCAGAGCTGCGAAATAGAGCAGAAATTTTTTGAGTGACGCTGGCATCGTCATGCGCTCGGCGGCGCAGCACCCCACGCGTGCGCGGCCGCTTCCATGCGGGTACGCAAATGCGCGGGCAGCTTGAGCGGGCGCGATTGATCCATGAGTAGCTGGTACATGAGTTTTTGGCCGAGCAATCTTGTGAGTAAGCGTGCGATTGAAAACTGCGGGAGCACCCAGCGCACGACAGTGTCGATCACGCGGATGAGGCCAAAGCCTGCGTTAAACACGGCGCGGGTGAGCAAGCCGACGCGTTCATTCACACCGATCTCGGCAGCGTTGGTGGCACCGCAGAGCTTGCGGGTGAGCAGCACGGGCACGCCCTTTAAGAGCGAGAGCGGAATTTCGTTTTCCATCACCGTCATGAGCGCTTGGCCCAGTCGTGGGCGTGGGTCGGGGCGGACGGGGTTTTTGCGCGCACGCGATTGGATTTCGGTGAAGTGCGTTTCAGCCGCCGCTATGGTGTCATCCATCAGCGCACGCTCAATGCCGAGCACGTGTCCCATCACGTTCCACGTGTGCAGTACCGCTTCTTCGTCGGCCGCGTTGAAGGCTAAGCCAAGCTTTCGCATACTGCGTAAGTACACATAGCTAAACGTGAGCAGCGTGTAGGCGAGCTCGTCTTGATTACACGGCAGGCCTTTTTGCTTGATGTCCCAACCGAGTGCAAAAAGCGTGTGGTGCATATTGCTAGATTGTGCGCCGAGCGCTGCGTGGGGGGCGACGCTGGTCTGCTTTGCGCGCATGGCCTGCTGCGGGCTTTGCCGCAAGATGAGATTGCGAATCGTGGCGTGGATTAAGCGCACCTTGAGCACCTGCGCGATGCCGCCGCCTGCGGGGGTGGTAAGGCCACCGGGCATCATCACCGGGAATATCATGGCACCGGTTGCGCGCACGCGATAGTCGGCGTGTTGGTCGAGCTGGCCGGTCGCGTGCAATACCGAGGCGAGATCGGGCACCACGTAGCACTCGGGTAGGCTCGCACAAAAGAGCAACGTCACCGACAAGGGCCCGTAGCCCATGAATAACTCTTCGCCGCGCTTAATTTTTTCGTGATCCGCCCACGCGGGGAGCACGCTCGCGGCTTCAACGTAGGCCTTCAATTGATTGACTACGTTTTCATCAATGTCGGGGGGGAGCGAATCCCAGCGCGTGAGCGCAGCGTTATCAACCCA
>JAYVGG010000071.1:0-5637 GCA_043772475.1 Burkholderiales bacterium | reverse complement strand
CCCGTGGCGAGCCCCCACGCGAGTACAGTCACAGCAGCAATCACCAACACCACCGGCACAAATACCGCACTCACACGATCCACCAAGCGTTGAATGGGGGCTTTTTTCATCTGTGCCGACTCCACCATCCGCACAATACGGGCAAGCGTGGATTCAGCTGCCCCCGCCGAAACCCGCACCAGTAGGCGACCTTCGCCATTCATCGCACCCCCAATCACGCGACTCGCCGCCTCTTTTAGCACCGGCACACTCTCGCCCGTAATCAGCGCTTCATCGCTATGACTATCGCCCTCAATGACGATGCCATCCGCCGCAATGCGCTCGCCGGGGCGGATCACAATGACATCATCAACGCGCAAACTCTCGACCGGCACATCGGCCTCGATACCCTCACTCAGCCGATGGGCTACGACCGGGGCGAGTGCGCGTAGTGCGGCAATCGCATCGGTGGTCTGGCGTTTTGCGCGCGCTTCCAGCCACTTGCCGAGTAGCACGAGCGTAATCACCACCGCCGAGGCTTCAAAGTAGAGATGCGCCGCGTGGCCGGTGGCGAGTAGATAGACGCTGAGCCCGTAGGCGGCGGAGGTGCCAATGGCGATGAGCAAATCCATATTGCCCTCGCCCGCTTTCGCCGCCGCAAAACCGGCGCGATAAAACCTCGCTCCCGCCCAAAATTGCACCGGGGTAGCGAGCAGCCATTGTAGCCAGCCCGGCAGCATAAGATCGACACCAAACGGGGCAAAAAACATCGGCAGCGCCAACGGCACCGATAAGATTGCGGAGGCCACCAATGCCTGAAAGCCTAATAGGGGCGCGGTGTTTCGGGTTTCTTCGGTGAGCGGGTTGAGGGTGTTTTTTACGCTCGCTTGATAGCCCGCACGGACGACAGCATCAATCAAAACCGAATCGGCTACCTCGGTGGCGAGCGTGATTTGAGCGACTTCGGTTGCGAGATTGACCTCGGCGCGGGCCACACCGGGCACCTTCGCCAACGCCCGCTCAACACGCCCCGCGCAGGCGCTGCAGGTCATGCCTTCGATGGTGAGCGCGGGGGTGCGTGTGAGGGTGCGTGTGAGGGTGAGGTGGGGGGCGGTCGTCACGGGTGGCAAATGAGGATGGGGTGTTGCATCATGCCACGCCGTGCGGTGGTTCGCTTAGGCCCACTTAGGCGGGCTTCGCCCCACGCCGTACCTTGACCGACACTTTCACCGGCTTTTCTACGCGCTCACGTGGCGGGGCAATGGCTTCGCTACCCACTTCATCCGGGCGCACTTCGATGGCGAGCTTATCGAGCACGCCGTTAATGTATTTGTGCCCATCGGTGCCGCCAAAAATTTTCGCGAGCTCGATTGCTTCGTTCAAGATCACGCGTACGGGTGTCTCGGGCATTTCGGTTAATTCCCAGCCACTCAAAAGCATAATCGCGCGCTCGACTGGATCGACTTCTTTCCAGGCGCGATCTAGGTGCGGGGTCATGAGTAGCGCGAGCGCTTCTTGTTTTTTCATCGCCCCACGGAGAATCGCGTGAAATAGCGCCTCGTCTGATTTAGCGTAGCCTTCCATTTCTGCGTACTGCGCTTCAATCGCGGTCAGGCTTTGGCCGGCGACTTGCCATTGGTAGAGCGCTTGCAGGGCAAATTCGCGGGCGCGACGGCGCGCATTCTTCACCGGCGCGCTCACGGCGCATCCCGGTGTTGCGTGAGGGTTTGAAGATGCCGCGCCATCTCAATGGCCACTTTCGCGCAATCACTGCCCTTCTCTAAAACCCGCGCCAGCGCTTGTTCATCGCTGTCGCAGGTCAAAATCCCGTTGGCAATCGGTACACCGGTGTCAAGCATCACATCCATCACCGCGCGCGCCGACTCCATCGAGACCACTTCAAAATGAAACGTCTCGCCACGAATCACCGCCCCAATCGCAATGAGCGCCTGATAGCGCTGCGAGAGCGCCATGGCCTGCAACGCAAGCGGGATTTCAAGCGCGCCCGGAACCCGCACATGCTCGATTTGACTAGCAAGCACGCCATGTTTGACGAGTTCAGCCACACAAGCCGCAGCCATTTTTTCGACAATGGGCGCGTTAAAACGGCTAGAAACAATACCGACCGCGAGGCCCCTTCCGTCTAAATTTGGTTCGAGGGAATTCATACAACTTTCAGTTTGCGTTCGCTTGACGGCGGCACGTACTCGACGATGTCGAGATCAAAGCCCGACATCGAGGGGATATTTTTCGGCCACGAGAGAACGCGCATTTTACGCACATTCAACTGCCGCAAGATTTGCGCGCCTATTCCTGAAGCACGTGGATCCCACTTACTCGCGTGCCGGGTTCGCGCATCCACCGCCGTTAACGTGAAACGCTCGAGTAACGCCTCGCCGCTTTCTTCCCCGCGCAGCAACACAATCACCCCGCTGCCCTCGGTCGCAATAATCCGCATCGCCTCAGCCACCGAGTAAGCGTGCCGCCCGCTATCAAACTCGAATAAATCAAGGCTCGTAAACGGCTCGTGTACCCTTGTTAGTACCGGCACATCGGGGCGAATGTCGCCGCGCGTGAGGGCGAGATGCACCTCGTTGGCCGTTGCGTCTTTGAAGACATGCAGGCGGAACACACCGTAGGGCGTCGCCACATCGCGCTCATTGACACGCTCGACCAAGGTCTCGGTGACCAAGCGATGGCGAATAAGATCAGCAATGGTGCCGATCTTAAGGCCGTGCTGGGCCGCGAACGGGATCAAATCAGGCAGCCTCGCCATCGAGCCATCGTCATTCAAAATCTCGCAAATCACCCCCGCCGGCGAGTGCCCCGCCATGCCCGCCAGATCGCACGCCGCCTCGGTGTGGCCTGCCCGCATCAGTACGCCACCCTCACGCGCAATGAGCGGAAAAATATGCCCCGGCTGCACGATATCGCTGGCCTTTGCGTTGCGCGCACACGCAGCCCCAATGGTGCGCGCGCGATCTGAGGCCGAAATACCGGTAGACACACCCGTCGCCGCCTCAATCGAGGCCGTGAACGCGGTGCCGTGCGAGGTACGGTTTTCGCGCACCATCGGCAGCAGGTTAAGGCGTTTGGCATGCGCCTCCGTAATCGGCATACAGATCAAGCCACGTGCATACCGCGCCATAAAATTAATCGCCCCCGGCGTGACCGAATCCGCCGCCATCACAATATCGCCCTCGTTCTCACGGTCTTCGGCATCGACTAACACCACCATTTTGCCAGCACGGATGTCGGTAATAAGCTCTTCGGTGGAGGCAAGTGTCATGTGGGCTCTTGGGTGGAAAGGCAATAGGGGCGCTGCGTTTGGGGTAGTGGGCGAAAAAAATATAGCCGACTTCTGCGCCCTATTCTACTCTCACGCGTCGGCTTGATTTCGCGTCTCACCCCGCATTCGCCACCAACCAAGGCACATAGCGCGCGACGGCTTCTTCGACGTTTGAAAATTTTTCGTCGTAGCCACCTTCGCGGAGCAGCGAAATATCGGCCTCGGTAAAGCTTTGGTACTTGCCTTTGAGCGCATCGGGGAAGGCGGTGTACTCGATTGCGCCCGCCTTGACGAGCCCGGCAAGGTCTAATGCAGGCTTGCCGTCGAGCGCGCGGATTGCGTTGATGGTGGCGACGGCGACGTCGTTAAATGACTGTGAGCGTCCGGTGCCTAAGTTAAAAATACCGGAGACTTCTTGGTGATCGAAAAAATATAAATTGGCTTTGACGACATCGTCGACCGATACAAAATCGCGGCGTTGTTCCCCATCGGCGTAGCCTTCTGTGCCGGCAAATAATTTCACTTTTCCGCTGGCGCGGTACTGGTGAAAAAAATGGTAAGCGACGGATGCCATGCGGCCTTTGTGGGATTCGCGCGGGCCGTAAACATTGAAATAGCGAAAGCCAACAATCTGCGACTCGACTTGTTCGAGCCGCTCGCGCACGGCTTGATCGAATAAAAATTTGGAGTAGCCGTAAACATTGAGCGGCGACTCATGCGAGCGATCTTCGCGAAATACTTTACCCGCACCATAGACCGATGCGCTCGACGCGTAGAGAAACTGCACGCCCTCCTCCACGCACCAATCGAGTAGCGAGAGCGAGTAGCGGTAATTATTTTCCATCATGTAGCGGCCGTCGGTTTCCATGGTGTCGGAGCACGCCCCTTCATGGAAAATCGCGTCAATGCCGCTGCCCAGATCGCCACTTTCTACAACGGCTAAAAAATCTTTTTTGTCGACGTATTCGTCGATTTCGCAATCGACGAGATTCTTGAATTTGTCCGCTTTGGTGAGGTTATCAACGGCCACAATATCGCGGCGGCCGCGTAGATTGAGCGCTTTGATGATATTGCACCCGATAAATCCGGCTGCGCCGGTGACGATGATGGTCATAATTTTTACACTTTCAAAATAGCTGAAAACCCAATAAGGGCGCGGGCTTTGAGAGAGTTCACTAAAAATATCTTAAAGCGCATCGCGAAGCTCCGCCCGGCTCACCGTCGCCGTGCCCAATTTACCCACCACCACACCTGCCGCGCGATTGGCGATTTTGATCGCACTTTCCATATCAGACCCGGCGGCCAACATGACACCAATAGTGGCAATCACGGTGTCGCCTGCACCGGAGACATCGAATACCTCGCGCGCTTGCGTGGGCTCGTGCGCGGCACCTTTGCTGGTGAAAAGTGACATGCCCTCTTCTGAGCGCGTCACCAAAAGTGCATCGAGCGAAAGTGCGCGGCGTAGCGTCTCCGCTTTGAGGGCAAGATCCGCCTCGTCTTTCCACCGGCCCACCACTTGCCGAAACTCGCCGCGATTGGGCGTGAGTAAGGTGGCACCACGATATTTGCCGTAGTCCTCGCCCTTCGGGTCAATCAAAACAGGCTTGCCAAAGCGCTTCGCCGTCGCCACCATTTTGGCGACGTGGGTGAGGCTGCCTTTGCCGTAGTCGGAGAGCAGCACCACGTCAAAATCATTGACCAAAGATTCAAATTCACCGAGCTTGTCGTCGAGCACGTCGCGCGACGGGGGCGTTTCAAAATCAATTCGCAGTAGCTGTTGCTGGCGGCCAATCACACGTAGCTTTACGGTCGTCTGCAAGCCTGCATCCACGCGAAGCTGTGAGCTCACCCCCTCTGCGATCAGTAATTCTGAGAGCTTGCGACCGGCTTCATCACTGCCTATCACCGAAAGTAGTGTCGCCTGCCCACCGAGTGCCACCACATTGCGCGCCACGTTGGCGGCCCCACCGGGGCGCTCTTCGGTGCGCTGCACGTGTACCACCGGCACGGGGGCCTCAGGCGAGATGCGATCTACATTGCCAAACCAGTAACGGTCGAGCATGACATCGCCCACCACCAGCACGCGCGCGTTCGCGCAATCGGGGAGCGTAAGTTTTGCACTCATCAAGCGGGCCCTCCTTGTGCGCGGCCAATTGGGTAGTAGCTAAAGCCGTGCTCACAGACGAGATCGGGCTCGTACAAATTACGCCCATCAAAAATAATCGGGCTCTTCATCGCGGCCTTCATGCGCGCAAAGTCTGGCACGCGAAAGCTTTTCCACTCCGTCACAATCGCCAGCGCATCGGCCCCGGCAAGGGCGGCCATGGCATCGTCAGCGAACGTGACGCGCGAGCCCAGCACCCGCG
>JAYVGG010000070.1:0-3657 GCA_043772475.1 Burkholderiales bacterium | reverse complement strand
CCGGGTGAGCGGCCTTGCACATTGGTTGAGACGGCGATCATGCGCTTACCGTCGGTGTGCTGAATTTGCGCGGGGCCTTTGCCCATGGTGACCTTGGCGATTTGATCTAGCGGCACCATCACGTTGCTGCCGGTGACGGCAATGGGTAGCCGCTCGATGTTGGCGGCACTCACACGGTCGTCCGGGTGTAGGCGCACGGCCACATCACGCGCCTCGCCGGTTGGGTCCACCCAATCGCCCACCTCCACGCCCGCGAAGGCGACGCGTAGCGCCTGAGCGGCGTCGCCCACCGAAATGCCGAGTGAATTGGCGAGCCCGCGATTAAGCTCGATCTTGAGCTCGTTCTTAGGGTCTTGCTCCGAAAGCCCCACATCCACGGCACCCGGCACGGTGGCAAGCTTCGCCATGAAATCTTCGGTGATGGCGAGTAAGCGGCGAGAGTCGGGGCCTGAAAATAAAATCTGCACCGGTTTTCGGGTGCCGTTGTTGAGATCATCAAGCACGGTGTATTCCGCACCCACGAGCTGCTTCATCTTGGCGCGTAGATCGATGGCGATTTCTGCGGCACTGCGGGTACGCGTGGTGCTCTTGCCGATATCGACATAAATACGACCGCCACCGGCGTACACGTTGCTATTGGTGGCGATGGTCTCGGGTGCGGTGCGCGCAAGCTCAGCCGCTTTTTCTACTTTTAAGCGCGTGTATTCGAGGCTAGCACTCGATGGCGTGCGGATCTCGATCGCGACATTGCCGGCATCCGCCTTGGGCAAGAAGCTTGAGCCACCAAAGGCCACATGCAGCGCGATTGCGCCGACAAAACTTAACCCGGCAATCAATGCCATCCACACGCGGTGGTGCAGCGCCCATGCGATCACATTGCCATAGCGGTTCGCCTGATGATCGAACCAATCATTAAAGGTCGCAAGCCATTTACTAAGCCCCGTTTTTTGGCGCTGCCGATAACCGACTGGGTCACCCCAGTAGGCCGAGAGCATTGGGTCTAGCGTGAAGGAAATAAAGAGACTCACGAGGACAGAAGTCGCCACCGTTAACGCGAACGGCCGAAACCATTCGCCGCCACCGCCGGCCATGAAGGCCACCGGGATAAACACCGCGATGATGGAAAAGGTCGTCGCTGTAACCGCGAGCCCAATCTCGGCGGTGCCTTTGCTCGCGGCGGTGAGCCGATCAGCACCGAGCTCCATGTGGCGGACAATATTTTCGCGCACCACAATCGCATCATCTATCAGCACACCAATGGCGAGCGAGAGCCCCAAGAGCGTCATGAAATTTAGCGTGAAACCACACAGCCACACCGCAATGAATGCGGCGATGACTGAGGTGGGCAAGGCCAGCGCGGTGATGAGGGTAGAGCGCCATGAATTCAAAAATGCGTACACCACGAATATAGTCAGCACCGCGCCGAACATGAGCGATTCGATCACGTTTTGTAAGCTGTTTTGCGCGTCTTTACCGCCATCGCGCGTCACTTCCAGCGTGGTGCCGACCGGTAGTGTTTTAGAAATTTCATCGACTAATTGACGGATTTTATTTGCCGCCGATACCGTGCTTGCGTCCCGCGAGCGCGTGACGGAAATGCCTACGTTCGGGTTGCCGTTACGAAAACTAAAGCTACCGAGCTCGGCAAAGCCATCTTCAATCGTCGCCACTTGGCCTAAGCGCACCACTTCGTCGCCACGGCGCTTTAATACAATCTGCTCGAATTCCTTGGGTGACTCGATACGCCCAACCAAGCGGATGCTCTGCTCCTCCAGCACACCCTTGACGCGGCCCACCGGCGCATTGGTGTTTTGCGCGCGCAAGGCACCCACCACCTCGGTGACGGAGACATTAAATTCACGTAGTTTTTCAGCGCGCAATAAGACTGAGAGCTCACGCCGTAACGCGCCATTCACGCTCACCGTTGCCACCCCATCAATGCCGCGAAATTTATCGGCCAAGGAGTCTTCCGCCAGCCGCGAAATTTCAGCATGCGTAAGGCCGCTCGAGGAGAGCGCCATTTGCATAATTGGCTGGGCCGAAGGGTCAAGCCGTCGCAAGATCGGCTCGCGCATTTCGATTGGCAATTTGTGGCGCACTCCGGCGATGGCGTTCCGCACTTCGTCGGAAGCCTCAATCATGTTTTTCTTGAAATTGAAGATGATAAAAAAGCTCGCGTTGCTCTCGCTTGCGGTCGCATCAATCTTATAAACCTGCGGAATACTTTGCAGCGATTTTTCAACCCGGCTCACGATCTCGCGCTCGACGGTTTCGGGCGAGGCACCGGGGTAGGGGAGATTCACCACTAGCATCGGCTGCTCAACATCGGGGATTTGATTCACGCGCAAGTTTTTGAGCGCCAGTAAGCCCAGCGCCATCAGCATCATGATGATCACGACCGTGGTGACGGGTCGCTTAATACTAAAGTCGGAGAGGAACATGGCTATTTCGCCTTCGCAGAGGCATTCGCGGGCGCGGGTGGCGCAATCGGCTTGGCAACGACTGCTGTCGCAAGCTCAACTTTTTGCCCGTCTTTGAGCGTGGATGTGGGGTAGCGCAAAAGCTTATCGCCTTCGGCCAAGCCACTACGCAGCACAAAATCCCCCGTGCGGCTATCGCGCTCACCAATCACCACGGCGACTTTTTTCACCACACTATCAGCCACCCGCCAAGCCGATGCTTTGTCGCCATCACGTACCACCGACGAAGCAGGCAGCGTGAGGCTCGCGGTGCTTACGGCTTCGATTCGCCCTTCCGCGTAGAGGCCGCCGAGTTTGGGCTGCGACCGATCCGCAAAATCGACTAGCACTTCCACCTGCCGCGTGGTCGCGTTGGCCGATGGGTTCATGCGCCGCACCTTACCCACAAACGTTTGCTCGCCGTAGCCATTGACGCGAAAATTCACCGCCTGCCCGGCCTTCACCTCCCCGATGTTGTCAGCCGATACCAAGCCTTCAAAACGCATACTAGTCGGGTCGATCACCTTGAGTAATTCCTTGCCTAGTTGCGCGGTGTCGCCAGCCGATACCTTACGGTCGCTCACGATGCCATCGAATGGCGCCCGTGCCCCTGTGCGTTGCAGTTGCTGCTGCGCTTGTACGGTACGGTTTTTGGCGGCGGCCAGCTCGCTTTGCGCGCTATTGCGGCGGCTCTCGGCCTCATCAAGCGCTTGGGCAGAGGTCATGCCCGAGGCGCGTAGCGTCGTCATGCGCTGAAACTGCCGGTCAGTCTGCATAAAGGCTTGCTCCGCTGCGCGTGCCGAGGCATCCGCTGCGGTCACGCTATCGCGGATCGCGGTGTCATCGAGCCGCACCAGTAATTCACCACGCCGCACGCTGTCGCCGTTTCCCTTCAATACCTGCAAGACGACGGCTGAAACTTCCGCGCGTAAATCAGCGCGTCGCTCAGGCTGGATCGAGCCGGTAATGACGGGGCCGGAGGCGACGGCGCTATTGCGAACCGTGAGCAGATCTTCGGGTGAGATCAGGAGCGCGCTTTCGACGATGGGGACGGCTTTGTCGGTAGCGGTTTTTTTTGCTGAGAACTTGTCACAGGCGGTGACGCTAGCAAGTAGGGCAATAAAAAGACAAGTCTGGCGGAGCATGGTGTCGTTTCCAAAGTGGGTGGAGTTTGGATCGGTCGCGGCGAATTTTGTTC
>JAYVGG010000069.1:0-3884 GCA_043772475.1 Burkholderiales bacterium | reverse complement strand
CAACATGGAAGACGAGGTGCTGCGCGGCACCACGGTGGTCAAAGCCGGTGAGGTCACGTGGCCACCCCCTGCACCAAAACTTTCTGCGGCACCTGCGGGCGCTAAACCAGCCGTTGCCATGCCGACAGCACCCAAGCACGGCGAGCGTGCCGCGCCAATGGCCACCGGCAAGCTGGTGCTGTTGTTCGCCGTCGCCGCCGCCTTATTCGGCTTGGTCGGTGCATTCGCGCCGAGCTCGTTCTTAAATCACTTCACGGTTTTTGTGCTCGCCTGCTTTATAGGCTACCAAGTAGTGTGGAACGTCACCCCCGCCCTGCACACGCCGCTCATGAGTGTGACCAACGCGATTAGCTCGATCATCATTATCGGGGCCCTCGTGCAAATCGCCCCGCCCGCATTAGCCGGCGTTGATCGGCCCGATAGCTTGATACGTTGGTTAGCCGTTGCTGGCATTGCGCTGACGGCCGTCAATATGTTCGGCGGCTTCGCCGTCACCCAGCGCATGCTCGCCATGTTTCGTAAATAGAGCCAGACCATGACAGATAACCTTGTTACGATTTCCTATATCGCTGCCATCATTTTGTTCATCCTAAGTTTGGGTGGGCTCTCGCATCCTGAGACCGCGCGGCGCGGCAATTTATTCGGCATGATTGGCATGGGCTTGGCGGTCGCAGCCACCATACTTGGCGTGAAGGTCTCGGCGGCCGGTATTCCGTGGCTGCTCGGTGCCACCTTTATTGGTGGGGCGATTGGGCTTTACGCCGCGCGCACGGTGCAGATGACGCAGATGCCGGAGCTTGTGGCCTTCATGCATAGTCTTGTTGGCTTGGCGGCGATGGTGGTGGGCTTCGCGAGCTTTATCGACCCAGCGGCAACGGCAAAATTTTCGGCGGCAGAAAAAACCATTCATGAAGTCGAAATCTATATCGGCATCTTGATTGGCGCGGTCACGTTTTCGGGCTCGGTGATTGCGTTTGGCAAGCTCTCCGGGCGCATCGGTGGCAAGCCCTTGCTTCTACCCGCGCGCCATATGCTGAATCTCGTGGCGCTCTTGGTGGTGATCTGGCTTGGCTACACGTTTGTCGAAGCGCCCACCGTCGCGGCAGGCATGACCCCGCTCCTCGTGATGACGGCAATAGCACTCCTCTTTGGCATCCACATGGTGATGGCAATCGGTGGTGCCGATATGCCAGTGGTGGTCTCGATGTTGAATAGTTATTCTGGCTGGGCGGCAGCGGCCACCGGCTTTATGTTGAGTAATGATTTACTCATCGTCACTGGCGCGCTGGTGGGCTCAAGTGGCGCGATTCTTTCCTACATCATGTGCCGCGCGATGAATCGTAATTTCTTTTCCGTCATTGCCGGCGGCTTTGGCGGCGGCGCGCCGGTGGCTGCGGCGGCGGGCGGGGCGGCAGCGCCCGTGGGTGAGGTCACGGCCATCAGCGCACAAGAAACAGCCGAGCTTTTGCGTGAATCAAAAAGCGTGATTATTGTTCCCGGCTACGGCATGGCGGTGGCCCAAGCGCAGCACGCGGTCTACGAAATCACGAAGTTACTGCGTGAAAAAGGGGTCAACGTGCGCTTTGGTATTCACCCCGTGGCGGGGCGTATGCCGGGGCACATGAACGTGCTGTTGGCTGAAGCGCGCGTGCCCTACGACATCGTGATGGAAATGGACGAGATCAACGAAGACTTTCCTGACACCGACGTGGTGATGGTGATCGGTGCCAACGACATCGTGAACCCGGCCGCACAAGAAGACCCAACTAGCCCGATTGCCGGGATGCCGGTACTCGAAGTGTGGAAAGCGAAGACCTCGATAGTCATGAAGCGCAGCATGGCCTCGGGCTATGCGGGCGTAGATAATCCACTTTTCTACAAAGAAAATAATCGGATGCTTTTTGGCGACGCAAAAAAGATGCTCGACGACACGCTCGCCGCTCTGCGTGTGTGAAGCAATGTGCTGGAAAGCCGCGCCAGTATTAGAGTTTAGGCCATGAGCGCGGCGCGGGATACCCTCCAATCGGTGTTCGGTTACCCCGCTTTTCGCGGCGAGCAAGAGGCGATTGTTGAGACTTTAATTGCCGGTGGCGACGCACTCGTCTTAATGCCAACGGGTGGTGGTAAATCACTGTGCTTTCAGATCCCAGCCATGCTGCGCGCGGGCACCGCCATCGTCGTCTCGCCACTCATCGCTCTCATGCAAGATCAAGTAGAAACCTTGCAGCAGCTCGGCGTGAAGGCTGATTTTCTCAATTCCTCGCTCGATCTCCGCGAGGCCAACGAGCGTGAGCGCGCGCTGCTCGCGGGTGAATTAGATTTGCTTTATGTGGCCCCCGAGCGCCTCCTCACGCCACGATTTTTAGATTTATTAGAACGTGCGCCGGTAGCACTTTTTGCGATTGATGAAGCGCACTGCGTTTCGCAATGGGGGCATGATTTTCGCCCTGAGTATCGGCAGCTTACGGTGCTGCACGAGCGCTACCCGAAGGTGCCGCGCATTGCCCTGACGGCCACGGCGGATGCGCCCACCCGTAAAGAAATCGTCGAGCGTTTGGCACTCGAAAACGCACGCCAATTTGTGGCGAGCTTTGATAGGCCCAATATCTGCTACACGATTGTAGAAAAAGACGCGCCGCGCGATCAGCTCATTTCATTTCTGGCCAAGCACAAGGGCGATGCGGGCATTGTGTATTGCCTGTCCCGCAAAAAAGTCGATGAGACCACCGCTTTCCTCGTCACCAAAGGGGTCGCGGCACTGGCCTATCACGCGGGGATGAATTCGGCCGCACGGGCGAAAAATCAGAGCCAATTTTTGCGCGAAGAAGGGGTCGTGATGGTCGCTACGATTGCCTTCGGCATGGGTATTGATAAGCCGAACGTGCGCTTTGTGGTGCACATGGATTTGCCCAAAAGCATCGAAGGCTATTACCAAGAAACCGGGCGTGCCGGTCGCGATGGGCTGCCAGCAGACGCATGGATGACCTACGGGATGCAGGACATCATTACGCTCAAACAAATGGTCGATAGTGGCGAAGCGAGTGAGGAGCGAAAGCGCTTAGAGCGCCGCAAGCTCGATTCGTTATTGGGCTTTTGCGAATCCACCACCTGCCGCCGCCAAACTCTATTGCAGTACTTTGGTGAGGCCGCCCCCAAGCCCTGCGGCAATTGCGATAACTGCCTAGAAGCCCCAAAAACCTGGGATGGCACCTTGGCCGCGCAAAAGGCGCTCTCGGCCGTCTACCGCACCGGGCAGCGCTTTGGCGTGGTGCATTTGGTCGATGTATTGCTCGGTAAAGAAACGCCGAAGGTTGTGCAGTTTGGCCACCACCGTTTACCGACTTTTGGTGTCGGCACCGATCTCTCGGATCGCCAGTGGAAGGGGGTCTATCGCGAGCTTGCCTCGATGGGGTATTTGAACGTCGATATCGAGGGCTTTGGCGGATTGACGCTCTCGCCCACCAGTAAAGCCGTGCTCAAGGGTGAACAACGTGTTACCTTGCGTGAGCACGCGGCGGTGAAAGTGAAAAAACCACGGCGTGAATCGAATGCGCGTAGTGTGGAGCGCAACAATGTCGCGGCACCTGAGGAACCCTTGTGGCAGGCGCTACGCGAGACCAGGCTTACGCTCGCACGCGAGCAGGGCGTGCCACCCTACGTGATTTTTCACGATGCCACCTTGCTCGATATGTTGGCGCGTAAGCCGAAAACACGTGATGAGCTCGCCACCATTAGCGGCGTGGGCCAGCGGAAGCTTGATCGCTACGGTGCCGCATTTTTAAGCGTGTTTGCCGAACACGCCGATTCATAACAGGACCCACCATGCAAAAATCAGACTACGCCATCACCACTGAATTCATCGAGCTTAACCAACTCTTAAAGCT
>JAYVGG010000068.1:0-2660 GCA_043772475.1 Burkholderiales bacterium | reverse complement strand
AGATCGACCACGCGGGTGCGGGTTTCGGCGTTCACCAATGTGCTGCCATTGAGCGCGCGCGACACGGTGGCCACCGACACCCCGGAAAGCCTCGCGATGTCGGCCATCTGCATCCTTGATGGCGTGCTCGGTGTGGCAGCGGGAGGGGCTTTAGGCGGCATGGCTCAATGTCGAAAAATCAAGGCGAAGCCCCAAACACCAATACCGGCGCGGTGTTTGGGGCATATACTTATTTATGCTTGGCACCCGCTTTGATGGCGAATGAGTTATCGAACGTGGCACTCAAGTTAATCGACGAGCCGGCTGCAATCACGGAGGGCTCGAATTGTTTCAGCACCGCGTAGACGTTATTGACCGCCTTCATCGTCATCTGGCCATCGCGCGAATAGCCACCCAAGTTTTTCATGAGTGCGGCTTTGTAAAGGGCGGGGTTGCCACCAAGATAGGCCTCGGGCACCACGGCCATGATTTGCTCAGGTGTGGCTTTGGCGATCCAGCGTAGCGCGCGCACCATGGCGTTGGTCATGGCCTGGGTGGTGTTGGGGTTTTTCTTGATGAAGTCGTCGTTCAAATACAGGCACGAGGCGAGATAGTCGCCGCCGTAATACTCCTGCATTCCTTTTTCGGTGCGCGAATCGGCTACGGCGACAAATTTGCCGCTCGCTTCAAGCTGGCTAATGACCGGGTCGAGATTGGACATCGCGTCAATCTCACCCTTCTCCATCGCCGCTACTGCCCCCGCCGTGGCTCCAACGCCGACAATCGAAATCTCGTTGGGCTTCAAGCCGTCTTTGGCGAGCAGGTTATTCACAAACATATTGGTCGATGAGCCCGGTGCGGTCACACCGATTTTGAGGCCCTTCAAATCTTTCGGTGATTTATAAAGTGCGGCTTTATCTTTAGGCATCACCAGCACGATTGAGGAATAGCCCGCCTGCAACACCACGGCGCGGATCTGCTGCTTTTTAGCCTGCATGTTGATGGTGTGCTCAAAGGCACCGGAGACCGCATCCGCACTACCGCCCACCAGCGCCTGCAAGGCTTTCGCGCCACCGGCGAAATCAGGGATCTCGACATCTAGCCCTTCATCTTTGAAATAACCTTGGCGCTCGGCAATGGTGAGTGGCAGGTAATAAAACAAACTTTTCCCGCCAACCGCGATGGTGACTTTGCTTTTTTCGAGCGCCTGCGCGTGGGCGCCGCTTACGACGAGTGCCGCGATAACGAGTGTGAAAAGCTGTAAAAATTTACGCATGGATGACCTCAAAGTAAAAGTGGAAGAAATTAAAACTTAAAGCCGATTTTGGTGGAGATCGTGGTGGCACCGCCGATTTTTTCGGCTTCCGCCGACAGTGCCGCAAACGGTAAATGCGTATCGAAGCCGACGAATAAGCGCGAGCGACTCGCAGACTCTGAGCGAAGCGACGTGCCCGGCGCGCTCGCGTTAGAGCGCACCGTGCCCGCACCCAGGTACGGGGTAACGATGAGCAAGGGCTTGGCGACAACAATATCGGCACCAAACGAGCGCACGCCCACATTGGTGCTGCCCAGATCACGATTACCTGATAGCCGCAACATGGCGCTGGGCGAAATCACGCCAGCATCAATCATTTGATAGCGCGCCACGCCGCCAATCGTTTGCGCGCCGCCACCGCTACCGAGGCCAACCGCAACACCGAGATCAAGCGCGCCAAAGCCTTTGTTGATCGTCACGCGCGGCGTGAAAACCGTGGTCGAGCCGCCGCCTGCTTTTTGCCACGTGTGTTTGTTGGCGACTTGCGTCACGCCAGCCTCAATGCCCACATTCACGCCGAGCAGATTGACATTAAGGCCGGGAGCCAGCGCGCGCAAGGCGATGACTGAAGCCAAGTCTTTGGAAAGCTGGCGAAACGCGTCTTGCGAGAGCGTGCGGACATCGGTGAAATCGGCAGCGGCGGCGCTGGTGCTGATGAGGGTGGCGATGAGGGTTGCCGTGCC
This sequence comes from Burkholderiales bacterium, assembly GCA_043772475.1. Classification (GTDB taxonomy): domain Bacteria; phylum Pseudomonadota; class Gammaproteobacteria; order Burkholderiales; family Usitatibacteraceae; genus UKL13-2. Next base: position 683 of record JAYVGG010000068.1, on the reverse strand, counting down.
GACACTAAGAATTTTTTTCAAACTAAATCTCCAAATTTGTACATCACTAAACGGCATAGCGCTTTTCAGGCGGCGCGTGCAGGTGTAAGGTCTTACCTGCTTTCATCACTTGCCCCGGTACATCGTGGCCCACCACGCTGGGGATTTTGACCGCAACGGCGAGTAATTTATCTAAATCTACGCCGGTAGGATAGCCCATGTCGGCCAACATGTTGACAAGATCTTCGGTGCAGATATTGCCGGTGGCACCGGGCGCGAACGGGCAGCCGCCGAGCCCCGCGATAGAGGCATCGTAGTGGTTAACTCCCGCCGCAATACCCGCCACCACGTTGGCAAGCCCCATGCCGCGCGTGTTGTGAAAGTGCAGCGTCATTTCAACTTTCGGTAGGCGCGCGATCAAGGCCCGCATCAGCCGCTCTACTTGGCGTGGGTTGGCCATGCCGGTGGTGTCGGCAATGGTTAAGCTATCGAAGCCAAGTGCGACATATTTTTGGGCGAAATCGAGCACACGGTTTTCATCGACCGCCCCTTCAAACGGGCAGCCGAAGGCAGTCGAAATACAACCATTCATGCGTATCCCCACGGCTTTAGCCATCGGGATCATGATCGCAAAATCTTCTAGCGATTGGGCGGTGGTGCGCTTCACGTTGGCCATGTTGTGCGTTTCGGAGGCCGACATGAAG
>JAYVGG010000067.1:0-2042 GCA_043772475.1 Burkholderiales bacterium | reverse complement strand
GTATTCGCCATCACGTTGCGCTGATAAAGCGTGTGCAGCATGGCGTGGCCAGTGCGATCAGCCGCACAGCAGGAGCGCTGCACCGGCTTTTCGCCGTAGTTTTGCGAGTGGCCGCCGAAGGGGCGCTGATAGATGGTGCCATCGTCGTTGCGATCAAACGGCATCCCGTAATGCTCAAGCTCAATCACGGCTTCCGGTGCGGTCTTACACATAAACTCAATCGCGTCTTGGTCGCCCAGCCAATCGGAGCCCTTGATGGTGTCGTACATATGCCAGTGCCAGTTATCCTCACCCATGTTGCCGAGTGCGGCGCCCACGCCACCTTGGGCCGCGACCGTGTGTGAGCGGGTGGGAAATACCTTGGAGAGCACGGCCACTTTCAAGCCTGCGTTAGAGAGCTGCAAGGCCGCGCGCAAGCCTGAGCCACCCGCACCGACCACGACTGCATCAAATTTTCTAACTGGAATTGCCATGATTACGCCTTCTTTAGGTTATGCCGGGGAACTACATGCCCCAGAGTATCGCGACCGACCAAATCGTGAACGCGAGCAAGGTAAAAACGACGGCTGACTGCAAAATTAAACGCATAGAAAGTGGCTTGACGTAATCCATCAACACATCGCGCACGCCAATCCATGCATGGTAGTAAAGTGAAAGCAAAAATAGCAGCGCCAGCACGCGAAATAGCTGCGAGGTAAAAAGGATTTTCCAGTCGGCGTAGGTGACAGAGCCCTTCACCAGCAGGTAACCAAAAATTACCACCGTGAAGAGCGCCATGATGACGGCGGTCACACGCTGGGCGAGCCATTCGCGCCAGCCGTAGTGGGCGACGGCGGGTTGGTCATTTACCATATGCGTGCTCCGACAATGGCGGTGGTGACAAGGCCCAACACAAACACGATCACCGACGAGGCGCGTGCAGATTTGAGATCAATGCCGATATGCAGATCAAGCAGCAGGTAGCGAAGCCCCGCGTAAAAATGATGCAAAAACGCCCAGACAAAACCGAGCACAATGATTTTCACCAGCGGCCAATTAAGAATGTTTTTCCAAAAATTAAAGCCAGACTCAGAGGCGAGTGTGGCTTGCAGGAGGTAGAGCGTGAGGGGGATGAGTGCTAGAAACATCACGACCCCGGTGATGCGATGAAAAATCGACACCAAGGCGGGCAACGGCAGATTGAGTAGGTTTAGATCGTAGTACTTGGGGCGGGGCTTTGGCACGGAACTCATGGGTGGCTTTCTCGCTCGCGAAATTAACGACAACGGTTTGTAAAACTCACTTGATTTTAAGCGGAAATCAAGTGCGCTGGTAGGGGAAATCCCGAATTTTGGGCGTAACGGCTTGGCGCTGGCTCGCGGCGGGCATCCCATTGCAAGGCCATGATTTATATGAATTTAATTGAGTATTAGCGTTTTGAATTGACGCCATGCCCAGTGATTGACGCAAAAAGTGCATAGTGATACTATATTTTGATACTATTTTGTATTTCTTCGAGCGAACCAAATGAAATACAGCGGCTACACCGCACGCATCGACTACGATGCGAAAGACCATATCCTCGTTGGCCAAGTGGTCGGCATGAGCGAAGCGCTCACTTTCCACGGAGCCAGCGTCGACGAGCTTCGCGGCGATTTTGAATTTGCGGTCGATCACTATCTGGCGGCGTGTAAGGCGGCGGGTGTAGCACCCGAGCGCCCCGCCTCCGGCAAGCTGCTGCTTAGGCTGCCGCCAGACGATCACGCCGCTGCCGCAAACGCCGCGCGCGTGGCGGGCGTGAGCTTGAATGAGTGGATTGTGGGTGCGGTGCGGGGGGCTGCGCGGTTAGAAAGGTAAGCGATAGCCTCGTCTACCACGCCTTCGCAGCAGCAACCTATTCACGCGGCCACCTACTTGTCATGCCGAGCGTAGCCGAGGCATCTGTTTTTCGTTCTATCGCGCGGGTGCAAGCAACAGCAGATCCCTCGGCTGCGCTCGGGATGACAGTTTTAGTGTGACGCGTTGAATTGGTTGCGCGATGTGTGACGAGCGCCGCTGGATTG
>JAYVGG010000066.1:0-6545 GCA_043772475.1 Burkholderiales bacterium | reverse complement strand
CCTGCCACCACAGATTTACTTTCCGGCAATCTGCAATACATGTTTAACGCCATGCCCTCGATGATTCAGCAAGTGAAGGGCGGCAAACTTCGCGCACTCGCGATCAGCAGCGTGAAACGCTCGCCCCTGATGCCCGACGTGCCACCGCTCGGCGATAGCGTGCCCGGTTACGACGTGACCACTTGGTACGGACTCGTCGCACCGGCGGGCACGCCAAAGGCCATCGTCGAGATGCTCAACCGCGAGATCGCGATCATCGTCAACAACCCTGAAACGCAGGAGCGCTTGAAATCCGAAGGCCTGGAATCGAACCCGATGTCGGTGGAGGCGTTTGGAACGCACCTGAAAATGGAATCGGCGAAATGGGCGAAGGTCATTAAAGACGCCGGTGTGCAGCCGGAATAGATTTTCGGAACCGGCGTAACAGCAAACCAAGCGGCAAGGAACTTCGACTAGCGTCGTGCAAGTGCGCTCTGCTCTCGACGGTCGAGAATAAGCTCGAGTTGGCGAAACGGCGCATCCACAAAAAACCGCACCTCGGCGGCACTGCCCGCGTCAACGAGCGAGACATCGCGAATCACGCGCCAGGTGTTGCCATCAAAGCCGATCAGCCGATAGCGGCCGGGCGCGATGTGACTGCGCCACCATTCGCCGAACCGTGCGCCGCGCGTGAGCGCCACCGCGGCCTTGCGCCAGCCGAGCGGAAATTGAGGCGATTCGACGAAGCCTGCCTGCCGCACGTCGTAAAAATCGCTTAATTCACGCGCAAAAATATCAAGCACGCCACGGCTAAACCAGAGCACATGGCCACCGTTGCCGAGCGTGCGCGTGAGCGTGATCGAATCACGCAACTGCGGCCAATCGGAATCGTTGCCATCGCCCACAATGCGGATACCGGCGAGTAAATCGCGTTGACGATTGCGGCCCAGCGTCCGCACGAACGCCGTCTGCTCGCGCCACGTCTTCTCAAACGCGCTGTAACTCATGCGGTAGGCCTGCGGGATGAATTCATCCCAACGCGGCGTGATCGCCGCAGCCTCCTTAGAAACGCCCGCCACACGGTCTTTTTCAGTCCACGCCGCCCACTGCGGCCAGGCCAGGAGATAGTTTTCCCATGACCAGGGATAGACGGCGGGTGAAAGTGAAATCAGTATCCCGGGTCGCTTGGCACGTACTTCCTGCACAAATTGGCGTGCAAATTCGTTCACCTTCTCGGCACGCCAGCGCATCCAAGCGGGCTCGCGCGCATCGGCGGGCGGCGCGTTGCCCTGATGCTCGCGCGCGTAGGCCGCCTTGGTGTAATCGTCGTAACCCATCGTGATGTAGGGCCAGACGATGCGGTCATCGAGCTGAATGCCGTCGAGGTCATATTGGTCAATCGCCTCCAACACCAGATCGAGCAAGAATTGCCGCGCCTCTGGGTGGAGCGGGTTCATCCACACAAAACCATTCGGTGCGACCTCGCTACCGTTGATGTCGCGCGAAAGCCATTCGGGCTTCATGCGTCGTAAGTGCGTCATCGTTGATTGATGCGCCGCCATAAAACCATACTCAAACCAGGCCACCGTGATGAGCCCATGGCGATGCGCCTCGATCAACATTTCCTGCGTGAGATCGCGCGGCGGCGAGGGATTTATTTCGCTCGCTTCCTGCGGCATCAAGTTCCGGTGCCGATCCACCCCGATCGTGCGTGCCAGCGCCTTCGACGGGTGCTGCGTGTAGCCGTTTTTCCAGACCTCCACATAAACCGTATTGAGCCCGATCTCGCGTAGCCGCTGCATGGTGCGCGCGGTGTCGGCGGGGGTGGCGATGGCGGTGTTGGCCGTGGTGGTAATCCACGTGCCGCGCACTTCGCGGGGGGCGGGTGCAAGCGTTGAGCTCGCGCAGCCCGAGAGTACTAGCATCAGACTCAGGACGAAACTGGCAAGGCCGAGGTAGGGCAACATGGCAGTGGGCGCTCGATGGGTGTTAAGGTGGACAGTCTGAAACTATTTTAGTGCGAATTCAAACGCGAAAGAATCAACGCCATGCCCACACCGTCTTCCGAAAAAGCCAATCTGCATCCACGTAACCGGCATCGCCACCGCTACGATTTCGCGGCGCTGTCGTTCGCGCTTCCCGCGCTCGCCGAATTCTTGATCGCCAATCGATTCGACCCGACCGAGCTCACCATCGACTTCGCGAATCCTGCCGCCGTCAAAACACTGAATGCCGCCCTACTCAAGGCGTTCTACGGTGTCCTGCACTGGACAATCCCGCCCGGCTATCTGTGCCCGCCGATCCCCGGCCGTGCGGACACCATCCATCACGCGGCAGATTTACTGGCCAGCACGAACCGAGGCGAAATTCCACGCGGCCCCGGCGTTCGCGTGCTCGATATTGGCGTGGGTGCGAATTGCATTTACCCGCTAATCGGGCAGCACGAATACGGTTGGCAATTCGTCGGCTCCGATATTGATGCCACTGCCATCACGGCCGCGCGCGCGATTGTGGCCGCCAATCCGGGCTTAGCGGACGTAATCACGCTGCGACATCAACCCAACGCGTCGAAGATTTTTGCGGGCGTTGTCACGACTAACGAACACTTCGATATCGTCCTCTGCAACCCACCCTTCCACGCCTCCGCGAAAGCGGCCGAAGCGGGCTCGCTACGCAAATGGAAAAATCTCGGCAAAGCGCGTAAGCCCGATGCCAAGCCAACGCTAAATTTCGGCGGACAGGCCGCCGAGCTCTGGTGCGACGGTGGCGAAGCGGGATTCATCAGCCGCATGGTGGCTGAAAGCATAACCGTACAAAAACAAGTGACGTGGTTTAGCACGTTGGTCTCAAGCGAGGACACGCTACCGGCGATTTATGACGCATTGAACAAAGCTGGTGTCAAGAAAGTGGAAACGATCAACTTGGCGCAGGGGCAGAAGAAAAGTCGGGTGGTGGCTTGGCGGTTTTGATGAAACGCACGGCTCCCGCACCGGGATGCTCGCCTAGGCGCGGAGCCGACCGATGAAGTATGAAAGCTAGGGATTCACTGATTACAAGCATGCCGACCATCGACCCTCAGGAGCCCCTTGCGGATGCCGGAATGACCACTGGCTCAGCCCTTTAGAAACAAAAGCCGACTACATCAACCATCTGGAACGCCGCGCCAGTGCTAGGGTTTGACGTTATTCTGCATTCACCGTCACGTAGCGCGGGGTTAAGTTGGCAGATGGCGTTGGCGGATGTGCGGCAGAGACTGTGGGCGGGATAATAGTCTGATCCCATTTATGTGTTTATTTATGTTGTGAAAAAAGGCGTTTGAAATTCCTACGCTCCTGATTACGCTTGTTGCGTCGCCGCGCGGGTTGTCTATTTGTCGTTATAATTATGTAACTACAAATAATGGGTGCTACGCCATGAATTCATGGGATGAGCACAAGAGCCTAGCCAATCTGAAAAAGCACGGTATGAGTTTTGACCTCGCCATGCTGGTCTTTGACGATCCTCTTCATGTTTCCCGGCAAGATCGCATTGAGCGTGGTGAAGTTCGTTGGCAGACGGTTGGCATGGTCGGCGATTTGGTGCTCACCCTCGTCGCCCACACGTGGCATGAAACCGATGCAGAAGCCGAGCATATTCGAATCATTTCGGCGCGACGCGCCACCAAGATCGAAAGGAAAATTTATGAGCAAGGTACCTAGCGCGATCCGCAAAGAGCTGGCAGCGCTGGCGGCAAAGCCAGTACGTAAAATTGATTTTAGCGATCTGCCCACGACCACCGCCACGGATTGGAAGGGAGCCAAACGTGGCCAATTCTATCGCCCCCTAAAGCGCCAACTCACCGTGCGAATAGACGCGGATGTGTTGGAATGGTTAAAGGCGGAAGGCAAGGGCTACCAAAGCAGACTCAACGACATTCTGCGAACGGCGATGGTGGGGAAGGTGCGCTAATGTCACATTGGGAAATGCGACGCTGGCTCCTTTAAGCCAATGGCTGGAAAGTGGCGTGGTTATTGGATTTTAGCATAATGGAGGAGAGTAGAGGACGAGCCTATCCTAAATTTTGTGTGTGAGGATTACCATGACCCATTTAAGGAATCCCCATGCCCGCCAAACGCAAAACCGTTGTTGGTTTACCGCAGTTAACACCGGAAGTCCTCAAGGCGCTTGTCCCGAACCCGATCAGCGCCGGTCAATTTGAAGACATTTTCCAGCAGTTCAAGAAAGCCGTCCTCGAACGCGCGCTCGAAGCCGAGCTCACCCACCATCTAGGCTACGGCGCGGGTGAAACCAAGCCAGAGACCCTCACCAATCACCGCAACGGCAGCAGCGCTAAGACCGTCATCACCGACGGTGGCGCGGTGGCACTGAATATACCGCGTGACCGCCACGGCAGCTTCGAGCCGCAACTTATCGGCAAACACGAACGCCGCTTCACCGGCTTTGACGACAAGATCACCGCGCTCTACGCGCGCGGCCTGACGGTACGCGAGATACAGGGGTTTCTGCGCGACATGTACACCATTGACGTTTCCCCTGACCTCATCAGCAACATCACCGATGCCGTCATGAGCGAAGTCGCGGCCTGGCAAACCCGCCCGTTGGAGCCCATGTACCCGGTCGTATTCTTCGATGCCCTGCGCGTCAAGATTCGCGACGATGCGGTCGTTCGCAACAAAGCGGTCTATCTGGCGCTGGCGGTGCTTCCTGACGGCAGCCGCGACATTCTCGGCATCTGGATCGAGAACACCGAAGGTGCCAAGTTCTGGCTGAAGGTGTTTAACGACCTGAAGAATCGTGGCTGCAACGACATCCTCATCGCCGTCACCGATGGCCTTAAGGGCATGGGGGAAGCGATCGAGGTGGCCTATCCAAAGGCCACCTTGCAAACCTGCATCGTTCACTTGCTCAGAAATAGTCTGGCCTTTGCCAGCTGGAAAGACCGTAAGCCGCTGGCAGCGGCATTGCGGCTGATCTACACGGCACCGACTGCCGAGGCAGCCTTGGCTGCGCTGGATACCTTTGAGCAAGGCGAGTGGGGACAGCGCTTTCCGACGATCGTCAAATCCTGGCGGAGCGCGTGGGATAAGGTGATTCCCTTCTTCGTGTTTCCGCCCGAGGTGCGGCGGGTGATATATACGACGAATGCGATTGAAAGCGTGAATGCTAGGCTACGCAAGATCATCAAGACGCGCGGCCACTTCCCAACTGATGAGGCGGCGACCAAGCTCATCTGGCTGGCGCTACGTAATATCACGACGGACTGGAGCCGTGCGACATTTAACTGGAAGGCGGCGATGAATGAGTTCGCGATTTTCTATGGAGACCGCTTTACGCAGGCGATGCAAACCAATCGATAATCAGCGGCGACCAGCCTGCCCGCGGGCGGTGGACAACGGCTCTGCCCACACTGAAAAGCGTGTGGACAGCCCTACGGGAGCGCCGTTGCCCACCGCCCCCGATAGTCGCCTACGGCCTGACGCGCTTCGCTTGCCCTATAAATCTTTTTTAGAAAGCCTTTAAAACCAGAAGACAAATTCAAATTCAAAACCAAAATCGTTGATGCATAATCTTTCGAATTGCTTCACACACAAAAATTAGGACACTCCCTAGAGGACAGGCTCACGCCTGCCCTCCCTCATCAAACCGTGCATGCGCTATTAACGCACACGGCTTTCCGATATTCTTCACGTCAGGCATGCGCCTTCTTCCAGCCAGCCACTGTCGAAAGTTTGTAGAGCCCGTATTTCTCGTACAACACGCGTCTCGGAAACCGGATCATTGCTGTCTTCCAATCCGAGACCTTGTGCCGCTTGCGTAAATGGGTTCTCAGCCGTTCCTCTGCATGACGTTTCACCTTCTGAAATACGGCCGACGAGTTCCGGTAGTGGAAATAGCCTGACCAACCGCGCAGCGTGCGATTTACATCGCGCACCACATCATTGATCGGTATTCCGGTGCGGGTTCTCGCCGTGATCTCACGAAGGCGGGTCTTTACCTTCACCACCGCTTTGTCGCGCGGTTGGATGTGCGGATAGCGCCCACCCTTCGCGCCAACATTCATTTTCAGATCAAAGCCCAGAAAGCTGAACCCTTCTTTGTTGGCATCGACAATCCTCGTCTTGCTTTCATTGAGTTCGAGTTCCAGCCTTCCCAGTATTGTCCGTATGATCGACAACGGTGCGGCAACGTCTTGTCGGCACAGCACTACAAAGTCGTCGGCATATCGCACCAACGTCGCTTGGTGTTTGCGCGCTATGTCGTGGCGTTGCCAGATTCGATCCATCAGGTGCAGGTAGATGTTCGAGAGCAGCGGCGAGATAACACCTCCTTGCGGGGTGCCACGCCGGTTGCCACGGCCTCCGCCTACACATGCCGACTTCCCGTTGTCGTTGTCACCCATGACGGGGGCTTTCAGCCATTGTTTGATAAGCGCTAATACCGCTCCATCGACAACGCGTTCGGCTACCGTCGCCATGAGCTTGGCGTGCGGGATGCTGTCAAAGTATTTCGACAGGTCAGCATCGATGACTTGCGTTTGCCCTTGCCACATGGCCTCGGCAATGGTG
>JAYVGG010000065.1:0-2238 GCA_043772475.1 Burkholderiales bacterium | reverse complement strand
CTACAAATGCTGCATCTGCACGCCGATCGGCTAGCCGATATCGCGCTCACCGAGCCCGAGCCCGTGAGCGAGCAACGAGGCTGGGTACAGAAAACCGAGGCGCCGTCAGTCACCGTTCGCGATCTCAAATTTCGCTACGCGGCCAATGACCCATTCGTACTAGACGGCGTAAGTTTTCACGTCAATGCGGGCGAATCGGTGGCCATTGTTGGGGTTTCTGGCTGCGGCAAGACGACGCTACTGAAAATTTTAGCGAGCTTGATGTCGCCCACATCGGGTGAAATTTTGATCGACGGCCAGCCCGTCACGATGCTCGGCTTGCCGCGCTACCGGAGCATGATTGGCGTGGTCATGCAAGACGATCAATTATTTGCCGGCTCGATCGCCGACAACATCGCGTTTTTCTCCGACCGCCCCGACCAAGAGCTCATCGAGCGCTGCGCGCGTGAGGCGGCGATCCACGCCGATATCGCCTCAATGCCGATGGCTTACAGCACGCTGATTGGCGACATGGGCACGATACTGTCGGGTGGGCAAAAACAGCGCGTCTTGATTGCGCGAGCCCTTTACCAGCGCCCGCGCATTTTGCTATTTGATGAGGCCACCAGCCACCTCGATGTGGCGCTTGAGGAAGCGGTGAACAATGCGATTCGACAATCTGGCACCACGCGCATCATCGTGGCGCATCGGCCAGAGACGATTAAAAGTGCCGATCGGGTGATTGAAATTAAGCAAGGGCGGGTTGTAAGCGCAACGCAGCAATTGCCAGAAGCCTAATATCCACGCGGGTTTCGGGCGTTTTCAGTTGCTGCCAAGCTCAATGAAAAAATAAATACGCCACCGCAATGGCGGCCGCCACACCAGCGAAATCGGCGAGTAAACCGAAGTGAATCGCGTAACGCGTTTTGGTAATCCCGACCGAACCAAAGTAGAGCGCGATGATGTAAAACGTGGTGTCGGACGAGCCTTGCAAAATGCTCACCAAGCGGCCCACGAATGAATCCACGCCATAGGTTTTCATCGCCTCGATCATCATCGCTCGCGCGCCACTGCCGCTCACGGATTTCATGAGCGCGGTCGGCAAAGCGGGCGTGAAATCGGTATTAAAACCGAGTGCGGCAAACACCCACGAAAACCCACTCACGATTAAATTTAGCACGCCCGAATTTCGCAAAACACTAATAGCCACGAGCATTCCCACAAGGTAGGGAATAATCGTGATCGAGGTTTGAATGCCTCCTTTGGCACCTTCGATGAACGCCTCAAACACATTGACCCGCTTCCAAAGTGCCCCCGCCAAAAAGACCGCGATGATGCCAAATAAAATTAAATTGCTCGCGATTTTTGAGAAGGCCTGAATCTCTTCCTTGGTCATGTGCTGGCTAAAAAACCAGACCATGCCGAGCACGAAACCGGTGAGCCCGGTGAGCCACGCGAGTATCACCGGGTCGCGCAGACTAATGCGCTGCTTAAGCGCCAATGCGACAAAGGCGACGAACGTGCCCGCGTAGGTCGCAATCAAGGTGGGCAGAAAAATATCGGACGGATCTTTCGCCCCCAGCACCGCGCGCTGCGCCATCACCGTTAGCGGGATCAGCGTCAGCCCCGCCGTTTGCAGCACGAGAAACATCAACTGCGCGTTGCTCGCTTCATCGGGCTTGGGATTGATCGATTGCAGGCTTTGCATGGCCTTTAACCCGAAGGGTGTGGCGGCGTTATCGAGGCCTAAAAAGTTGGCCGAAAAATTCATCACCATATGCCCGGTCGCGGGGTGGTTCTTGGGGATTTCAGGAAAAATACGCGAGAAAAATGGCGCAATAATTTTGGCGATGAAGTTGATCGCCCCCGCTTTTTCGCCGACCGAGAGTATGCCAAGCCAGAGCGTCATCACGCCCGCGAGTGGCAGCGCCAACTCCATCACGGCAACTTTGGCCGACTCAAACGTGCCCTCAACAATGCGACGAAAAACGTCCGCGTCGCCCATCACCAGCCACTGAATGAGGGCGGCGATAAAGCCAACAATAAAAAATCCGGCCCACAGGTAGCTTAGCGCCATGGCATCTTTTTATAAGCGTTGGGGCACGTTGAGAATCAACGTGCCGCCTTAAAAAACTACTTAATCGTCACCCACAACGGCGCGAATTTATTATCTGAGCGATGCACCACGGTCACATTCGCACGTGACACCCATGGCACCACTTGACGGTGAATCGGCAGAATCAAGACCTCACGATGAAT
>JAYVGG010000064.1:0-5769 GCA_043772475.1 Burkholderiales bacterium | reverse complement strand
GAAGATCGCCAGCAAGCGATTTATGAGGCGTTAAACGATGCACGTGCTGATGACATCGTCGTCATCGCCGGTAAAGGCCACGAGGATTATCAAATCGTCGGCACCACCAAGCACCACTTTAGCGATGTCGAAATCGCCACCGAAGCGCTCGCCAATTGGCAGGGGAGGGCGCGATGATTCAGATGTCTGTTGCCCAGATCGCAAGCAAGCTTGGCGCACCGTATTTATTCGGTGATGCCCTAATCAACGGTGTTTCCACCGATAGCCGCCACATCGAGGCGGGCAATTTATTCGTCGCCCTCAAAGGCGAAAATTTTGATGGCAACGTATTTGTGGATGCCGTTGCCGCACAGGGGGCCGCTGCGGCAATCGTCTCGAAACCCACGCCCAGCGCCGGTCTTCCGCAGATTGTGGTGTCGGATACGACCGATGCGTTAGGCAAGCTCGCGCAATGTTGGCGTAGCCGCTTTGCGATTCCTATGCTCGCTCTTACCGGCAGCAATGGCAAAACAACCGTGAAAGAAATGCTGCGCGCGATTTTGGTCTCGCATACCGGCGACGCAAATGCAGTCATGGCGACCGAAGGAAATCTGAACAACCACATCGGCCTCCCGCTGATGTTGCTAAAGCTCGCCGCCCCGCATCGCTACGCGGTGCTGGAGATGGGCATGAATCACTTGGGCGAGATTGATTACCTCGCGCGCTTGGCCTCTCCTGCGGTGGCTTTAGTCACGGTAGCGGGCACGGCGCACATCGGCGAGCTCGGTAGCCGGGACGCGATTGCGAAAGCCAAGGGTGAAATCTACGCAGCCCTCCCCGCAACCGGTGTCGCCTGTATCAATGCCGACGATGACTACGCAGCCTACTGGCAAACCCTCGCGGGAAGCCGCCGCGTGATTCGCTTTGGTACGAGCGCCAATGTCGACGTGCGTGGGGAGCTCATCGGGGAGCGCGTAAAAATTTCGATTGCCGGTGAATCAGCAACCGTCACGCTGGCCGCCCTCGGTGAACACAATCAACGCAACGCCATCGCCGCCGCGGCGGGTGCCCACGCGCTTGGCGTATCACTCGCCCACATTGCACGTGGGCTTACGCAGTTCCAGCCCGCGCATGGTCGCTTATGTGTGTATGCGGGTGAGGCCGGTAGTACCGTGATTGATGACACCTACAACGCCAACCCCGACTCGATGCGCGCCGCCATTGCCGTATTAGCCGCGAAACCGGGCACACGGATTTTGGTGGTGGGTGACATGAAAGAGCTAGGCGTGGATGGCCCCGCGATGCACCGCGAGATTGGGGTAGAAGCCCGAAAAGCCAATATCCACGCGGTGTTTGGGCTTGGTACGCTCGCCCACGAGATCGTCAAAACATTCGGTAGTGGCGCGCAACATTTTGATGATGTGCCCGCACTACTCGCCGCCCTCACGCCAACACTGCATGCGAATACCACGGTGCTCGTCAAAGGATCGCGCTCGATGAAGATGGAACGGATCGTCGAAAAAATTGCACCCTACGTCGCAAAGGATATTCACTAATGCTGCTCGAACTATTTGAATGGCTCGGCAAAGACATTCGTGCCTTTAATGTTTTTACTTACATCACGCTGCGTACCGTGCTCGCCTCACTCACGGCGCTCACGATCTCATTTGTGATCGGGCCTTGGATGATTCGTAAGCTCACGTCTCTTAAGATCGGCCAAAGCGTGCGCGATGATGGGCCGCAGACGCATCTGGTGAAAGCGGGTACGCCCACCATGGGCGGCGCCTTGATTTTGGTATCGGTTGCGATCACAACACTCTTGTGGGCCGATCTGCAAAACCGTTTTGTCTGGGCCTGCTTAGTCACCACGGTAGGCTTTGGCGTGATCGGCTGGATTGATGACTACCGCAAAGTCGTCCACAAAAATTCCAAAGGCCTCTCTGCGCGCAGCAAGTTTTTTTGGCAGACCGTGATCGCAGCCGTTGCCCTCTACTACTTAGCCACGCGCGCTAATTTGCCGCAGCAGACCGATCTCATCGTGCCGTTTTTTAAGACAGTTGCCATTCCGCTCGGTATGTTTGGGTTCATCGCATTAGGCTGGGTCACGGTGGTGGGGTTTTCAAACGCGGTCAATTTAACCGATGGCCTTGATGGGCTCGCGATTATGCCCACCGTGATGGTGGCCTCGGCACTCGCGATTTTTGCCTACGTCGCCGGTAACAAAGTATTCGCGACCTACTTAGGCGTGCCCTACATCGTGGGGGCGGGTGAGCTCGCGATATTTTGCGGGGCCATTGCCGGTGCAGGTCTTGCGTTCCTCTGGTTTAACGCCTACCCCGCCGAAGTATTCATGGGCGACGTGGGTGCGCTCGCACTCGGTGGCGCGCTTGGCATGGTGGCAGTGGTGTGCCGCCAAGAAATCGTGTTGGTGATTATGGGTGGTGTGTTTGTGGTCGAAACGCTCTCGGTGATGATTCAAGTGGCCTCGTTCAAGCTCACCGGAAAGCGCGTATTTCGAATGGCCCCGCTGCACCACCACTACGAATTAAAAGGCTGGAAAGAAAATCAGGTTGTAGTGCGTTTTTGGATCATCACGATGATGCTGGTCTTGTTTGGTTTATCGACGTTGAAGCTGCGCTAAGGATGAAATTAAATTGGATAAACAGCCGAAACCCCGCGCCCTTATTGGGCTTTCGGCTTTTTGTTATTTCGTATCTTAACTCGGTCACGAGGTGAACTGGCATGACAAAAGCGTATTGGTTCTTGGCGCGGGCGACACCGGCGTCTCCATCGTCGCCTACCTCCGAGGATTGGGTGCTCATGTTCGAGCAGCCGATAGCCGTGAGGGAGGTGCAGGAGTCGATCTTATTCGAGGACGCGGATGCGATGTCGTCACCGGCCCCTTTACCGACGCCCTCTTTAGCGACGCCGAACTCATCGTCGCAAGCCCGGGCGTGGCCATTGCGGGGCCCGCGTGTGACGCGCCCATCAAAAGGGCCCGCGCGGCGGGGAAGAAGTTTATTGGGGACATCGAGCTTTTCGCGTGGCACCAAAACGAATTAGTGAAGCAAACAGGACATAGACCTAAATTGATCGCAATCACCGGCTCCAACGGCAAATCCACCGTTACCGCCATGGCTCACGCCATGTGTGCGGCGGCGGGGCTGCGCTCGGTGATGGCGGGCAATATCGGCGTGCCGGTGCTCGATACCCTGAACGATCCCGCACCCGATGTCTACGTGCTTGAGCTCTCGAGCTTTCAATTAGAAACCACCGAGAGCCTCGCCGTAGATGCCGCCGCCATGCTGAACCTGTCGCAAGATCACCTAGATCGCTACGCCGGCATGAAAGAGTACGCGGCGGCGAAGGCGCGTATTTTTGCCCACACATCGCATCAAGTGCTGAACCGCGACGATGCCGCCACGTTCGCCATGCGACGTGATGCCGCGAGCCTCGCCACCTTCGGGCTCAGTAAGCCAACGGCAGACAACGAATTCGGTCTCTACGATGGCAATTTATGTTTTGGTCAGAACGCAATTTTCTCGCTCGCCGCCATGCCGCTCGCTGGTTTACACAACGCGGCAAATGCACTCGCCGCCTTCGCACTCGGCCACGCGATTGGGGCTGACGTAGAAAAAATGGCCGACGGCCTACGCCAATTCCGCGGCCTGCCGCATCGCGTGCAGCCCGTCGGCGTGATTAACGGGGTCACGTTTTACGATGACTCTAAAGGCACCAATGTCGGTGCGACGGTGGCAGCCCTTTCCGGCATGACAACGCAAGTCGTACTGATCGCCGGTGGTGTGGGTAAAGAGCAAGATTTTTCTCCCCTCGCAGAACCCCTCATGCGGCGTGGCCGCGCGGTGGTGCTGATCGGCAAAGATGCGCGCTTAATCGAGTCTGCCATTACCTCGTCACGGGTGCCCGTTGAGCACGCAAAAACCATGGCGGATGCGGTGGAAAGCGCCTATCGGCGCGCTGTTTCGGGTGATGCGGTGTTGCTCTCGCCAGCGTGCGCGAGCTTTGATATGTTCAAGAATTATCATCATCGCGGTGAAATTTTTGCCGCCGACGTTGCCGCCCTTAAGCGGCGAATCGAAGCCGGGGGCCGCCATGCTCTATAACCCCGCCGCCCCGCGCCATGAATTTGATCTCTCGCTCTTATGGAGCGTGGTGTTGCTGGTTTCGCTTGGCCTCGTGATGGTGTATTCGGCCTCTATTGCCATGGCCGAAGCCGAAAAAGTAGCGGGCTTTCGCCAGCACTATTACCTGATGCGCCACGCGATTTTTATTGCCGTGGGGTTGCTGGCCGCGTTCGTCACGTTTCAAATTCCGGTGGCTATATGGCAGCGCTTGGCCCCGGCTCTATTTATTGCCGGAGGGTTTTTGTTGGTGCTGGTGTTGATCCCCGGCATCGGTCTTGAGCGCAACGGTAGCCGTCGCTGGCTTCCGCTGGGTGTCATCACTATGCAGCCCTCGGAGCTGATGAAACTTTTCGTGGTGCTGTACGCGGCCGACTACACGGTGCGTAAAGCCGCTTTCATGCACGATTTTAAGAAAGGCTTTTTACCGATGTTGGCCGTGATGGTCTTCATGGGGGCGATGCTACTGCGCCAGCCTGACTTCGGCGCGTTGGTGGTCATCACCACGATTGCGATGGCGGTTTTATTTTTTGGTGGGCTCAATGGCCGCGTCTTTATTGGCCTCATGGTGTTGCTGGCGGCCTCCTTTGCGGTACTGGTAAAAACATCGCCGTACCGCTGGCAGCGCGTCACCTCCTACCTTGATCCGTGGGCAGATGAGTTTGGCAAAAGCTATCAGCTTACCCATTCGCTAATGGCCTTTGGTCGCGGCGAGTGGACGGGTGTGGGGCTCGGCGGCAGCATCGAAAAATTATTTTATTTGCCCGAAGCGCATACCGATTTTTTAATGGCTGTATTGGCCGAAGAGCTAGGCTTTGTCGGCATCGTGGTCGTGATTGGTTTATTCGCGCTCTTGGTCTATCGCGCGTTTATGGTCGGGCGCGAATCCATGATGCGTGAGAAATATTTTGCTGCCTTAGTCGCGCAAGGCATTGGCGTGTGGCTATGCGTGCAAGCTTTTATCAACATGGGGGTCTGCATGGGCCTACTCCCCACTAAAGGCCTGACGTTGCCGTTTATGTCATTCGGTGGCACGGGGCTGGTGGTGAGCTTTGTGGCGGTGGCGATCTTGCTTCGCATCGACGTGGAAAATCGTGCGCTCGCGCGTGCGAGCGAGGGCAATCGTAAATGAGCGCGCCACACGTGAAAACCGCTCTCATCATGGCAGCCGGCACCGGCGGGCATATTTATCCGGGGCTTGCTATCGCGAGCGCTTTGGTCGCGCGCGGCTTTCGTATCGTCTGGCTCGCGAGCCCGGCGGGTATGGAGCATAAGCTCGTTGGCCAAGCAGGCTACCGGATTGAGACCGTCGCGATGAGCGGCGTGCGCGGTAAGGGCGCACTGGCGTGGTTAAAGCTGCCATTTATTTTGGCGCGTGCGTTTTGGCAGGCGCAAGCCGTCGTGCGGCGCGTAAAGCCCGATGTGGTGGTCTCGATGGGGGGCTATGTGGCTTTCCCCGGCGGCGTGATGGCGCGCCTACTCGGTAAGCCCTTGGTCGTGCATGAGCCGGGTGCCCACGCGGGCCTTACCAATCGCGCATTGGCACTTATCGCGTCGCGCGTGCTGGTGGGCTTCCCACAGTGCTTTGATGAAATCCCGCACAACGCACTCGCCCGTGCGCTACCCAAACCGAAAAATATCGAATGGC
>JAYVGG010000063.1:0-3791 GCA_043772475.1 Burkholderiales bacterium | reverse complement strand
AATAGTGTGACAGCGAACTCATTTTGTACCGGCCTCCTGCGTTGGGCCTGTGGGCTCGATAGCGGGTCGCTGAACGCGCGCTTTTCCGCTCTCTTCTCTCGGAATGTCTCGACATTCCTTCATTCAGTTGAGCGAAAAATCACACGTCCATCGACCCACTCTCGAACCCACCCCCGTGAAATATGCAGGCTAGACTTTAGCCATCGCGAGCACGACCAAACTTCGATATTGCACCTACAAGATAAACATGATTTTTGTTGATCCCCGCGCCGTCGCGCGCTACCAAGCCCTTGCTCTGCGCCATCCCAAGCTTTATCGCTTTCGCGTGATCGCGACTGCACTATTTGGTGATGCCGCTTTAACCGCGCTGCAACTATTCCCGCTCGCCTTCATCCTCGGCGTACCGCTACTTTTTTATTCGCACCCGTGGTTTTATTGGGGGGCAGGGTTTGCGTTTCTACTTTGGGTTTGGCTATTGCGCCCAACATGGAAAGTGGCGGGGCGTGAGCTCACGCGTGAGGATGCCCCGGCTCTTTTTGCCGAGCTCGATTCCTTGCGCCAGGCCTTGCAGGTGAGTGGCACCATGCACGTGATGGTGGATGATGAATTTAACGCGAGTGCGGGCGAAGTACGTGGCTACTTCGGGCTATTGGGCAGCACCCGTGTATTGACGCTCGGCGTGCCGTTGCTCGCTACACTCACGCGCGAGCAAATTTTGGCTGTTGTCGCGCACGAATTCGGCCACTTCTCACGCCGCCACGGCCGCTTTGGCCATTGGCTTTATCGCGCACGCGCGGGCTGGCTCGCCTATGCCGATGCCGACGACGCCAACGCGGGGATTCTCGATAAATCTATTCGCTGGTACGGCGAACAATTTGTGCCGCACTTTAGCGCGTTAAGTTTTGTGCATTCGCGCCAATGTGAATATGAGGCGGATGCCGATGCGGCCTCGGTGGTGGGTGCGGCCACGATCGCGACCGCGCTCTCGCGCACAGCGATACTCGCGACCTATTGGGGCGGCGCACGTCACCGCGCGATTTCACAATGGCAGCGCGAGAGCGTGATGCTCCCGCCCGATTTTTTTCAGCGCGTGGCGGTAGATGCGCTGGCGTGGGAACAAACGCACCGCATCGCAGCAGAGGCGACAGCCGCTACCGCACGCGCGCACTACACCGACACCCACCCCGCACTCGCGGAACGCCTCGCCGCACTGAAGGCCGAGCCGATAAGTACACTCGTAAACGAGCCCGGCGGTGCATTCTTGCTCGGTCGTGCGTGGAATACGATCATGGTGGATATGAATAGCCGCTACGCAGATACGCACAGCACCGCGTGGCGCGCCGCGCATCATCATTTTCATCAAATCGTAGCCCCCATCACACAGAGCCGCGAAGAAAATGTGGGCGCAGAACTTACCCGCATCGTAGCCATCGCGGAACTGGATCCGCAGTCAGCCTACGGCGACATGCAAAACCTATTTCGCACCTATCCACACCATGTTGAAGTCGCCTACCGGTGGTGGTCAACGCAACTTGATCGTATCGAGGCTGATGCCGCCTCGATTTTTGAGGCGCGCCTCGCGCTAGAGACGCTCTTCACACACGCGCCCATTTATCGCCGCAAAATTTCCCAGCAATTAATCGGTCTCGCCGAACGCGAAGGCGACATCGTGCGCGCCAAAACATGGCTACACAAACTCACGCTAAACAACACCTCGCGTGCAAACGTAAGCCAAGACATCATCGCCCGCGTGCAAGCGGGCAAGGGTGCGCCGCAGGGTGCGGCCAGTGCGCTCACGCGCTACTTGGGGGCAACGATAGCGGGGGACGCGGTCGTGCGCGCGGCCTGGTTGTTCCACGAATCCGCCCCCTTGCTCGCTTCCCGGGAGGGTGCTGCGAATAGGCTTGCCGTACATCTGCTTTACCTTGAGCTTGATCCTGATGCTCTAAAAGCGACTGCGTTTGACGAAGACGCGTTTGGCGAAATGGTCGGGACGGTACTGAGAAAAGCCCTCACGCCCGCTGACGAAATTTTGGTGCAAACCCTCTTTTCAACCGAAGCGCCGCCGCCAGAACTTAAAACAGCAACGCCATTCTTCAAGCGATAGGCCAACTTTTTTAAACGTCAAACCCCGCGCCCTTATTAGGCTTCCAGCCATTTGTGCTACGCTGACCGACTCCATCCTAAGTAACCCTCATGCAACAACCTGACGTTCTCATCCTAGGCCTCGGTGCCATGGGCAGCGCCACCGCGTATCAGCTTGCCAAGCGTGGCGTGAAGGTGATCGGCCTCGACCAATTCACGCCGCCCCACGCGCAGGGCTCCACCCATGGCGAGTCGCGCATTACGCGCGAGGCGATAGGCGAGGGCGAAGATTTTGTCCCGCTCGCGCGGCGCTCGCATCAACTCTGGCGTGAGATTGAAGCCGCGACGGGTGAGCGGCTATTGAATGCCTGCGGCGGGCTCATCCTCGCACGCAAGGGGCAGGCGAGCCACATGCACGCGCAACCTGATTTTCTCGGCACCACGATTCGCGCCGCAAAAAAATTTGGCATCCCGCATGAGGTGCTCGATGCGCGCGAGATCGCGGCGCGCTTTCCGCAGTTTCAATTAGAGGGCGATGAAGCCGGGTACTTTGAGCCCGGCGCAGGCTACCTTGACCCGGAAGCCTGCGTGCGCGCGCAACTCACGCTCGCCAAGCAGCACGGTGCGAATTTACGCTATGGCGAAACCATCACCGCCATCGCGCATACCGCATCGGGAAGCGTCGTTAAAACCAACCGTGAAACCTACGCCGCCGGGACGACTATTGTTGCGGCAGGGGCGTGGCTACCCACGCTACTACCCGAAATCGCCAAGCCCCTCGTGGTGCGACGGCAAGTGATGTTTTGGTTTGAAACCGAATCAAAGCCATCCTACGCGCCAAAAAATTTCCCCATTTTTATTTGGCATTGGGGTGCGAACCCTGACGATGTTTTTTACGGATTTCCGCAAACGGGAAGTGAGCCAGCAATCAAAGTGGCCGCCGAACAAAATAGCCGCGCCACGACAGCGCACACGGTTGAGCGTGACGTTTCAAATGCCGAAATGACGGCGATGTTCCAACGCCATATCGCCACACGCCTCAATGGCGTAGGCCCCCGCGCCGTGCGCGCGGCAACCTGCCTCTACACCGATGCGCCACAGGCGCGCTTCATCATTGATCATCTGCCCCATGCCAAAGATTTAATCGTTATCTCGGCCTGCTCGGGGCATGGCTTTAAGCATTCGGCGGCGATTGGGGAGGCGGTGGCATGGATGGCGACGCAGCAACATACGCCTACTGTGTTGCAGCCATTTGCCTTGATGCCATAGCACCGCAAGATAAAGCAACGCGCCTACTGATGAAACAGAGCCAGCTAATCGCAGCTTGCCTGCGGAAAATAATGCAACGATTCACCCTTGCTTTTAACCTAGAAACGGCAGTTGGGCGGGTGCGAGTGTGCGTTTTTAGGCTTGCTGGCAAGGGTGGAGCGGGGGTTTCGTGCGGCATGCCGCACGCCCGCGTAACGGTTTGGACCTAATTCAATTTCCATTTCATTAGTGCAATAACGCGCCGACGTTCGCACGCTGCCCTCCTTCCTCCGTTTACGGGGGTTCGGTGGGGGTCGGTACATGTCAAGCTAGTTGTCGCGTCCATCATGCAGCCAATCGATAAGTATCGGCTTGTTGCGCGAACTCTTTAACGACGGATTCCCGTTCTGGATTCAGCGTAACGGGCCCACAGGGAGTCCAATCGCGCGTCGCACCCG
>JAYVGG010000062.1:0-3828 GCA_043772475.1 Burkholderiales bacterium | reverse complement strand
ATAAAATCGAGCACGGCATCTGGCACGCCATCACGCGAGAGCTTGGCGTACTGCGACGCGCTAACATCAAAGACGGTGCCGGACGCCTTGATGTCAGCAATCACGGTCTGCGCGTCTTTACCGGCTTTTACTTGGCTCACAATATTGTCGAGCGTGAGCGGCGCGCGCTCGGGGGCGGTATTGGTGCTTGCACAGCCGGCCAGCAAGCCCAACGCTGCGATGAAGGGTAGAACGCGTAAAATAGTTTTCATGATTTTCTCCGGCATGGTTCGTAAAAATTTGATTGGATCCCCGATGTATGTGGTTTAGTAACGTCACCACGTTTGCTGCTTATTCTATCGCGGCACGCAACTAATGCGAGCCGTCTCGGTTAACGCGCCAGCACCATCCCCCGTTTACCCGCACCTCACCGGAGCCCAAGATGGAAACCCTTGAAAACCCGATGGGCACTGATGGATTTGAATTCATCGAGTACACCGCCCCCGATGTAAAAGCGCTCGGCCAGTTGTTTGAAACCATGGGGCTCGTCGCGGTCGCGAAGCATCGCTCCAAGGATGTCACGCTTTATAAACAGGGCGATATTCAATTCATCGTCAACGCCGAAAAAGACAGCTTCGCGCAATCGTTCGCGCGTGTGCACGGGCCATCGGCGTGCGCGTTTGGGATTCGTGTGAAAGATGCGGCCGCCGCCTTTAAGCGCGCCGTGGCGCTCGGTGCCAAGCCCTACGATGCCCCGGTGGGGCCGATGGAGCTAAACATCCCCGCTATTCACGGCATTGGCGGCTCGCTACTGTATTTGATTGATCGCTACGGCCCAAGAACCATCTACGACGTGGACTTTCAGCCGATTGCCGGCGTTGACCCAAACCCGAAAGGCGTGGGTTTGCAGTATGTCGATCACCTCACACACAATGTCTACGAAGGCCGCATGGATACGTGGGCGCAGTTTTACGAAAAACTATTTAATTTTCGTGAGATTCGCTATTTTGATATTAAGGGCAAAAAAACCGGCTTAACGTCGCGCGCGCTCACCAGCCCATGCGGGAAAATTCGCATCCCGATCAACGAGCCGTCTGACAAAAAATCGCAAATTCAAGAGTATCTCGATGCCTACAATGGCGAAGGCATTCAGCATATCGCACTCGCGTGTAGCAACATTTACGAGACGGTGGAAGCGCTGCGGGCGCGCGGGGTCACGTTTTTAGCGACCCCTGATTCTTATTACGCGCAGATCAACACGCGCATTAAAAATCACGGCGAGGATCTCGCGCGTCTGAAAAAAAATCAGATTCTCATCGACGGCGAAGGGCTTGATAAAGAATCAAACGAAGATAAGCTCTTGCAAATTTTTACCGAGACCGTGATCGGCCCGATCTTTTTTGAAATCATCCAGCGCAAGGGGAACGAAGGCTTTGGTGAAGGCAATTTCCGCGCGCTCTTTGAGGCTATTGAGGCCGATCAAATCGCTCGAGGTGTACTCTAAAATGCGCGCGCTCATATCGCCGAACGCCGCACCCCTATTGGGTTTCCAGCCATGAGCGCCCTCACCTATTTGGCCGGTTTTGGTAATCACCACGCGAGCGAGGCCAGCGTGGGCGCACTGCCGCCGCACCAAAATTCGCCGCAGCACGCAGCCTTTGGGCTCTACGCCGAGCAGCTCTCCGGCAGTGCCTTCACGGCACCGCGTGCCGACAATTTACGGGCCTGGCTCTACCGGCTAAAGCCTTCCGCCGCGCACCCCGCGATGGTGCAAATTGACCATGGCCGCATTCGCACAGCACCTTGTCATGAAGCCATCACCCCGCCCCATCGCCTGCGCTGGAACCCACTGCAAGCGCCCACCGCACCGACCGATTTTATGGATGGGCTCGTCACCATTGCCACCAATGGTGACGCAAAAATGCAGCAGGGCATGGCGGTGCATCTCTACGCGGCCAATGCGCCGATGACGCGCGCTTTCGGCAACGCCGATGGGGAATTTTTAATCGTGCCGCAGCAGGGAGCGCTCACGATTGTTACCGAGTTTGGCATTCTCGGTGTTGTGCCCGGCGAGATTGCGCTCATGCCGCGCGGCGTGAAATTTCGCGTGGCGTGCGAGGGCCCGGTGCGCGGCTACGTGTGCGAGAACTACGGCACGCCACTACGCCTGCCCGAGCTTGGGCCGATTGGTGCAAACGGCTTGGCAGCGGCGCGCGATTTTCAGTACCCGGTGGCGTGGTTTGAAACAATCACAACGAAGACAATCTTGGTGACAAAATTTTGCGGTAATCTTTGGCAAACCGAGATCGAGGGCTCGCCCTTCGATGTTGTGGCATGGCATGGCAACTACGCGCCGTACAAATACAACCTCGCGCATTTTCAAGCGATCAATACCGTCAGTTTTGATCACTGTGACCCATCTATTTTTACGGTCTTAACCTCGCCGTCCGCCACGGCCGGTGTCGCTAATGTCGATTTTGTCATCTTCCCGCCGCGCTGGCTGGTGGCCGAGCATACGTTTCGCCCGCCTTGGTTTCATCGCAATATCATGAGCGAATACATGGGGCTTATTCATGGCGTATACGACGCGAAAGCGGAAGGCTTCATGCCCGGCGGCGGCTCACTGCACAATTGCTTCACCGCCCATGGCCCCGATGCGGCCACCTATTCAAAAGCGATCAACGAAATCGCCACCCCGCGCTACCTCGACAATACGCTCGCCTTTATGTTCGAGAGCCGCTACGTGCTGGCCCCCACTGCGGCTGCACTTGCCGCCCCATTTTTGCAAGCCCACTACGATGCCGCTTGGCAGGGGTTTCAAACCGCGAAAGGCACAGCATGAAATTTGCCTCCCTCAAAAACCCGAATAACCGTGATGGCACCTTGCTCTTGGTCGATCGCGAGCTTAAAAAAGCAGTCGATGTTTCCGACGTAGCACCCACGCTGCAAGCGGCGCTCGAAAATTGGCACATCGTAGAACGTGCGCTGCAAGACGAAGCTGAATCACTCGCGTGTGGCACAGATCGGCCGGTGATTGATTTCACCCGCGCACTCGCCGATGGCCAAATTGCTGCGCCCTTGCCGCGCACCCACCAGTGGCTCGATGGCTCGGCGTACCTCTCGCACGTCGAGCGCGTGCGCCGCGCACGCAACGACACCGTGCCCGCCAGCTATTTCACCGACCCCCTCATGTACCAAGGCGGCGGCGACGCGATGATGGGGCCGCGCGACCCGATAAGCGTGCTCTGCGAAGACTGGGGAGTCGATCTCGAAGGTGAAGTGGGCGTGATTACCGGCGACGTAAAAATGGGAGCCAGTGCTGCCGAAGCCGCCAGCGCGGTGCGCCTACTGGTGCTCATCAACGATGTCTCATACCGTAAATTGATCCCCGCCGAGCTTGCCAAGGGCTTCGGCTTTGTGAATAGCAAGGGGCAAAATGCGCTCTCGCCCGTCGCCGTTACGCCCGATGAGCTGGGCAGCGCTTGGTGTGGCGTGAAGGGTGCAGGCAAGCTCGATTACCGCCTACTCTGCCAGCTACGCGGCGCGTGGCTGGGCCACCCGAATGCGGCGCACGATATGACGTTCTCCCTCTTTGATCTCATAAGCCACGCCGCCAAAACGCGCCCCTTAAAAGCGGGCTCCTTAATTGGCTCGGGTACGGTATCGAACCACGATAAGAGTACCGGCTACGCTTGCATTATGGAAAAACGCTTGGTCGAGCAAGTCGAGCTAGGTGCGGCAAAGGAAGATTTTTTACGCTTTGGTGATACGGTAGAAATCGACATGCGTGACCATCACGGCGACTCTATTTTTGGCGCGATCAAACAGAGCGTAATCAAAGGCTAAACG
>JAYVGG010000061.1:0-5478 GCA_043772475.1 Burkholderiales bacterium | reverse complement strand
TGACCGCGTAGCGCCGCGAGTTGCCGCGCGCAGAGAAGGGTGTTGGCTTCGAGGAAAGCTTTAATGCGGCGAGTTTCTTGGCGTGCGCCGCGTTTGGTGGGGGTCACTTCATTCAGGTAGCGCGTGAGCGCCTCGTGCAACGAGGTGCGATGGCTCTCGTCTTTACCGTTGTAATCGCCCGCATCGACAGCCGACTCCATGCGCGCTGCCCAGCGACGCGCTTCTTCGCGCGTTGCGAAGGTTCGCCCTGTGCTGATGCCATCCTGACGCACGCGAGCGCGATAGCGTTCACCCGTTGCACTTTTAAGTTTCGTGATTGTTGCCATATCAGCCACCCCGAATGTTGAGATGGCTTCTGTAGTCGAAATGACTGAGCGAACGTGGGCGAAGGAGTGCCCAATTGGCGCGAACACGTAATCGTCGTGGACTAAATTGGACTAAATCCACAAACGAAAAAGCGCGTACTCTCACGAGAACGCGCTTCAAATATGGTGGCCAATCCCTGATTCGAACAGGGGACCTGCGGATTATGATTCCGTCGCTCTAACCGGCTGAGCTAATTGGCCATTCCGTTTGGCAGCTTTCTCCAAAGGGGCGCGAATTGTGGCGGTAAAGCCACATTTTGTCAAGGAAAGGCGGGGCGCATTGGGGCCGTATTGCAGTGCAGCATAATTAGGATTATTCTTTGCACCCCTCATTACCTATCTGCGGGCAACCGTATCATCTTGATAGCTACTACTCTTTCCGCTGTTTTTGTCGCTAGCCCCAATTCAACCACCCGTACCGCCTGATGGAAAACTCCAACCCTAAAGCAGGTGCCCTCACGATTGCCGCTATTGGTATCGTGTTTGGCGATATTGGCACGAGCCCGCTTTACGCGCTCAAAGAAACGTTCCAGCCCAAATACGGCATCCCGCTCAACGAAGGCACCGTTATGGGTGTGCTGTCGGTGATGTTCTGGGCGATGATGGCGTTGGTGGCGGTGAAGTATTTGGTATTTATGATGCGCGCCGATAACAAAGGTGAAGGTGGGATTCTTGCGCTGACAGCACTCGCCCAGCGCTGTTTTCGGCGCGGTACGCGTAAGCATTGGTGGGTGGTGGCACTTGGGATGTTTGGTGCGTCGATGTTTTATGGTGATGCCATCATCACGCCGGCGATGACGGTCATGTCGGCCGTAGAGGGGCTGAAGCTCGTTACACCGGCGCTCCATGCTTACGTAATGCCAATTTCGATCGGCATTTTGATTGGCCTATTTGTGATTCAGCGGCACGGCACGGCCACGATTGGCAAATTTTTCGGGCCCACCATGCTGCTCTGGTTTTTTGTGCTGGCAGCGCTTGGGTTAGCGCAGATCGTGCAAAACCCCGGCATCTTAAAAGCGCTCAACCCTTGGTATAGCTGGCAATTTTTCATTGAGCATAAAACTGCGGCATGGCTTACGTTAGGCGCAGTGGTGCTATGCGTGACGGGTGGCGAGGCGCTCTATGCCGACATGGGGCATTTCGGGCAAAAGCCGATTCGCATCGGCTGGTACACCGTGGTGTGGCCTGCCTTGCTTTTGAA
Source organism: Burkholderiales bacterium (assembly GCA_043772475.1). Classification (GTDB taxonomy): domain Bacteria; phylum Pseudomonadota; class Gammaproteobacteria; order Burkholderiales; family Usitatibacteraceae; genus UKL13-2. Next base: position 3,912 of record JAYVGG010000061.1, on the reverse strand, counting down.
TTATTTTGGCCAAGGTGCGTTAATGCTGGCCAACCCAAAAACGGCTGAAAACCCGTTCTTTTTTCTAGCCCCTAGCTGGGCGCTGATTCCCGTCATTATTTTGGCGACTGCTGCCGCCATTATTGCCTCACAGGCGGTGATCTCGGGCGCGTTTAGCCTCACCAAACAAGCGATTCAATTAGGCTATCTGCCGCGTGTGCGTATCACCTACACATCGGATCGCGAGATGGGGCAAATCTATGTGCCGTTTGTGAATTGGGGCTTATTGATCGGCATTGTGATTCTGGTTTTAATCTTCAAAAATTCCGACAACTTGGCCTCCGCCTACGGTATTGCCGTGATGCTGACGATGACCATTGATACGCTGTTGCTATTCGTGGTGATGATTTTTATCTGGAAATGGAATCGGCTTTGGGCGAGTATTGCGATACTCGGCATTCTGGCGAACGACATCATGTTTTTATCCGCGACCATGGTGAAAATCGGCGAGGGTGGCTGGTTTCCGCTCGTGATTGGTGTGGTGATGTTTACCATCATGAGTACCTGGCGGCGCGGGCGCGATATTGTGCGGCGTAAGGTGAATGATGGTGCCATGCCGATGAAGCTTTTTGTCGATTCAATGTCGACATCGGATACCCCGCGCGTCGAGGGTACGGGTATTTTTATGACGGCAAACCCAGACGGCGTACCCAATTCTCTCCTGCACAACTTAAAACACAACCGCATTCTGCACGGCCGCGTGATTATTTTGGCCGTCATGATTGACGATGTGCCGCATGTATCCAAAGACGAGTACATTCAGATTGAAAATCTATCGCACGGGTTTTATAAACTGAGCGCGCACTACGGCTATATGGAAACGCCCGACATCCCAAAAATGCTCGCCGATTGTGATTTGCGCTCGATGCATTTCGACATGATGGAGACGAGCTTTTTCGTCAACCGCGAGACCCTGATTGCCACGCCGAACGGCGGCATGGCGCTATGGCGCGAGCATCTTTTTGTGTGGATGACACACATCGCGGAGAAAGCCACCGACTACTTCCGCATTCCGTCAAACCGGGTGGTGGAGCTTGGGACGCAGGTCGAGATTTAGCCTGTGTTGATCGCCGACGAAACGCTGCAATTGCGCGCACTCTCGGCCGATGACATTCCCGCTTTGCAAATGTTTTACGATGCCAACCCCGAATACAGTCTGATGACGAGTGGGCGTGCGCCCTTGCCCAATGAGGCGCACGAGGATTTTCACGCCCGGCCGCCAGCCGATTGGCCGCAAGGTCGCAAATGGATGATTGGCATTTTTGATGACGGCAGCCTCATCGGGGTCGCCGATGTCATTGCCAATTTGTTTGCAACGCATATATGGCACGTCGGCTATTTCATGGTGGCATCCGCGCGATACGGCGATGGCACAGCGCCCAGCGCTTACGCTCTGCTCGAACGCTGGATGCAATCACAAGGCGCAACATGGCTGCGCCTTGGTGTCGTTGTAGGCAATTCACGTGCGGAGCGCTTCTGGGCGCGTGTCGGTTACGTCGAGGTGCGCCAACGAAGCGGCATTAAGATGGGCGTTCGTGTGAACGTGGTTCGCGTTATGGTCAGAGCGCTGTCAGCCGAAACGCTTGCCACCTATCTCGAAAAAGTGGCACGTGATCGGCCTGAAAATTAGCGCGTTAAAACGCTGAAACGTCAATACTGGCGCGGTGTTTGGCCGTATTTTATCGCGCCTCCGCACCGCTTGTTAAAAGCCGATAATCCATTCGATTTGCACATAGCGATAACGATAATCAGGGCCATTGAATCCTGCGTTTGAGTTGAATCCGCTGCGGATCTTAAATGCGCTCTCACGACTAACGGGACTTTGCAGCGCGATTTCAAAAAAATTCGTGGGCGTGCGCGCCCCGTCGTCTATGCGCTGGCGGCCGGCACCCACACTGGCGTTGAGAACCCAGCCCTGCAGTCTTTGCCGCCATGCGGCCACGAGTATCGCCTCCTCATAACGGCTTGGGTTAAAGTAATTTCGTCCCACATCGTCACGCGCGCTGTCAAAAGCACGATAGCGCGCTTGCAGCGTTAGGCCAAAGTCAAGATCAGGCTGCACGATCAATTTGAGCCTGCGGTGCGTGCGGTAATTTTCGTCCGAAAAATTTTGTCTGGCGACTAAACCAATCGCGGTCACGTGGGCACCCACGCGTTGCTCTAAAGCGGCGCCGACGAGATTAAAGTGGATGCCTTGGTTCAATGCGTTAACGGTTTCCACCCAATCGCGATTTGCAAATACTTCGACGCTGGTCGTGGCAGAAAGCGGCGCTCGATAGCTTGCGTCGAGCGTGACGATTTCGCTTTGCGACTGTCGAAAAAAACCCGCCTCAATCTGCCAGCCGTCCGCCGTGGCCGGGTCAATGCGCCGATAGATTAGGCTGATCTGCTCGCCGCTACGAGACCACGCCTCATGCTTAAACCGATGCGCGGTGTAACGAAGCCCGAGACGCGCGTCGCCATGCTTAAAGTCGGGCAGCAGCTCAAAACCGGTACGCTGGGTAGAAAAATCTTCGCTATCAACCGACGTGTACAACCCGGCACCAATTCCACGCTTGGCGACGACATCTTGCTCTGTCGCTATTGCCGTCACAAACGGCGCTACCCAAAGGGCTACGCACAGCAAAACCCGCGTTGACTGATAAATCATTTCGTCCCCCAAGTTTTTTTTAGTTTTGCAAGCTCCGATAAATAGCCGGCCAAGCAGATCGGCTGCATGATTAAGCTATAGCCCAGCGTGTAGATAAAAAAGCCCACGAAGTTCACCCGCACCCGAAGATTGATCGGCTCAAACATACGTTTACCGATGTAAAACATGATGTAGTTCATCGCCATGGCGATGGGCAGTAGTGCCAGCGTCATCGGCCCCACAATCCAGTACACGCCGAATAAGGCCAGCACGATGCCGGGAATAAAGCCAACGGTAAAAATAAAATCTAGCGCTGGGAACAGTAAATTCCAGTACACAAAGAAGGTCGAGAGTCGTGGGGAAATCAAAATCTCAGGATGTTTTTTGAACGCCTCCACCATGCCACGTGACCAGCGCTGGCGTTGGCGCGCGAATTGTTTTAGCGACGTGGGCACATTGGTAAAAATACAGGCGTTCTCGCAGTACCCAACGCGATAGCCTTTCGCCAGAATCGCCCAGGTGAGAACGATGTCTTCACCGACACACCCCTCCGGCCAGCCGCCAACGAGATCAAGCGTCGCCCGGTCGTATAGTGAAAAAGCGCCCTGTGCGACTAGCGTGCCCTGGAGCAACGACTGCACGCGCTTAATGGCCGCGATACCGTGGAAATAGTCCCATTCCTGCGCCTTGGCGACCCAGCTTTCGCGTGAATTTCTAACCAGCACGGTGCCCGCCACCGCCCGCGTGTTGGCGGGATCTTCAAAATACCGCTCCACGATCCCCTTCAGTGCATCGCCATAAAGGTAGGAGTCCGCATCGAGGGTGATCACCACATTGTGGTGCGACTCGCGCAGCCCGACATTGAGCGCACAGGCCTTACCACCGTTTTTTGGCATCTGGATAAGCTTTAGCCACGCATACTCCGCCGTCGCGGTCGCCACGATCGCGGGCGTCGCATCGGTCGAGCCATCGTCAATCACGATCACTTCGAGTGGGCCGGGGTAGTGTTGCAGAGCAACACTTTTGATCGTCTCGGCGATAGCGGCAGCCTCGTTATAAGCCGCAATCAAGACCGTCACGGGCGGGTAGGTCACGAGCGGCTTTCGTTTTGGTCGCCGATCCATCACTAAGCCGGCCAATAAAAACGCGTTCATGAAGCCCGGAATAATGGCTATGCCTAAAATCAGCGCTGCAGCGGCAATGCCGCCAATGTGCGTAGTGAGCTCGGCGAACCATGCGCGTGC
>JAYVGG010000060.1:0-13259 GCA_043772475.1 Burkholderiales bacterium | reverse complement strand
GGCCATGCGTGTTGCGAGTTAGCGTTTTTCAGCAAGCAGCGAAAACGTAAGTGGCTGTGATTTCATGTTGGCCGGGATATGCCAGAAACCATCGTCGCGCTTTTCGAGCCAGGGGAAAGCGGGCCACGCCACAAACGGGTGCTCTTGCAACTCGGTAATACTAAGCCCAGCCTTGCCCAGCGCTGTGACAATGCGGCCCAATTCGTGCAGCCAATAGTGGGTGGTCGCCGTGTAAGTCCCGCTGGGCTCGGCATAGCTGCCGCTCTCGGTAGCGGATTCGGGAAACTGCGAGTCGAAGTAGCTGCGGCTCACGTTCCACGCGGGGGCGACGGTTTCGTACTCAAATACCTGCGAAAACGGGTGCGCCTCAAAGAGAAAAAACCGCCCGCCAGGCTTAACAAAATGCGCCACAATCCGCGCCCATTGGTCGATGTCATCAAGCCAACCAATCGCGCCGATGCCGGTAAAAACAATATCAAATTGTGCGTTGAGGTTTTCGCGAAGGCGATAAACATCGGATTCGATGAAGGTGGCGGGAACGTTTATTTCGCCTGCTAATTTACGCGCGGCGGCAATAGCGTTACTAGAAAAATCTACGCCTGTGACCACCGCACCATGGCGCGCCCACGAAAGCGTATCCATCCCGAAATGGCACTGCACATGCAGGAGGGAGCGCCCCCGCACATCACCGAGCGCATCACGCTCCACGTGCGACAAACTATCGCGCCCAGCTTTGAACCCCGCCACATCGTAAAACGCACTCGCCACGTGCGGCGCAACCCACGTTTGCCAAGCGTTGTGATTGTCGTGGCGTGTATTCACGCGAGCTTTACACCCTTGTGCAAGGCCACAATCCCGGCGCTGAGATTGAAATACTCCACCCGCGAAAGCCCCGCCGTCTCCATCATGGCCTTCAAGGTCTCTTGATCGGGGTGCATCCGAATTGATTCGGCCAGATAACGATAACTGTCTTCATCGTTGGCAACGAGCTTGCCGATTTTAGGCAAGATATTGAGCGAGTAAAGATCGTAGGGTTTTTTGATTGATTCGTGGGGCTTAGAAAATTCCAGCACCAATAAGCGCCCGCCGGGCTTGAGTACGCGCGTCATCTCGGCTAAGGCCACATCTTTGTGTGTCATATTGCGTAGGCCAAAGGCCACGCTGACCAGGTCAAACGTATTGCTCGCGAACGGCAGTTTTTCGGCATCACACAATGCGCTTGGCAGCGCCTGCCCCGCATTGATGAGACGGTCGCGACCCACCCGCAGCATCGCTTCGTTAATATCGGTTTGCCAGACGCTTCCGGTACTTCCCGCGCATTTGGCAAAGGCTAACGCGAGATCGCCCGAGCCGGATGCGACATCAAGCACTTTTTCGCCGGGCTTTACGTTGGCAAGATCAACGGTGAATTTTTTCCACAGCCGATGCAGCCCGCCCGACATCAAGTCATTCATGATGTCGTAGCGCGGTGCGACCGACTTAAACACCGCGCGCACCTTGCTCGATTTTTCGGTTTCGGGGACTTCTTGGAAGCCGAAGTGGGTGGTTTTATCCATGATGAAATAGCTCGAAAGGCACGTGGTTATTAGAGTTTCAGGCAGTTGTTCATCGTAATTGTTATCCGCGCGAAGCCTTCGCGTTTTCCATCCGCTTCAAATACGTCTGCCAATAGCTATCGTGGTTGATGCCCAAATCATAAAAATAATCCCACGAATAAAGCCCTGTCTCGTGGCCGTCGGAAAATACCAGTTTCACCGCGTAGGTGCCGACGGGGTCAATGGCATTGATGGCAACATTTTTCTTGCCTACCTGCAACACCTCTTGCCCCGGCCCATGCCCGCGCACCTCGGCCGAGGGCGAATGCACGCGCAAGAATTCGCAGGAAAGCCTGAACGTCATCGCGTTATCAAACGTAATCTCGAGCTCGCGCGAAGCTTGGTGGAGTTTTAGCTCCGTTGGGCGCGGGGAGGTGGGGGTTAAACCTGCCATGTTGAAATCCGTCAAGGTGGGCACCAATGATACCGCGCGCGTCCCCGCTTCGATTGCCGAGGCTGAAAATGCCCCTGAAAAGTGACTTCCATAGTACAATTGCGCTCTCAAAATCAAGCACTTATAAGAGGAATTCCAATGGCGCTGATTCCAACCATCCTGTGTGGCGGGGCTGGCTCAAGATTGTGGCCAGTATCACGCGAAACCCATCCAAAACCGTTCATGCGATTGGCTGACGGGCAAAGCCTGCTGCAAAAAGCGTTTTTGCGTGGCTTGGCAATGCATGACGTTGCCGAAATTCTCACGATTACCAATCGTGAGCTACTTTTCAAGACGCAAGACGACTACGCTGAAGTTAACAAAGCGAATATGTCGACCGCGTTTGTGCTGGAGCCGTTTGGCCGAAATACCGCGCCCGCCGTGGCTGCAGCCGCATTGCAGGTGGCGCGCGGTCACGGCAACGACGCAGTGATGCTGGTGCTGGCCGCAGACCACCTCATCGCCAACCAAACCGCTTTTTCGCAGGCTGTCGTGGTCGCATCCGAATTAGCGCTTAAAGGTCGCCTCGTCACGTTTGGTATCAAGCCCGACGCGCCTGAAACCGGCTTTGGCTACATCGAAGCTGAGGGCAATAAAGTCCTGCGATTTGTCGAGAAACCCCCATTAGACAAGGCCAAGGAGTATCTCGCATCCGGTCGTTTTTTGTGGAATTCCGGCATGTTCTGCTTCACAGCGGGCACCATCATCGCCGAAATGGAAAAACACTGCCCCGAGATAATGAGCGCCACCCGCTTATGCGTTGAGCAGTCGCGCTTGGTCGAGGGAAAAGGCGTTAAGCAGCTTGAGCTCCACGCCGATACGTTTGTGAATGTGCCCGATAAATCCATCGACTTCGCGGTCATGGAAAAATCAACCCAAATTGCCGTCGTGCCGTGCAGCATCGGCTGGAGCGATATTGGCTCGTGGAGCGCGGTAGGCGACTTGACTGATGCCGATGCCGTCGGCAATCGCGTCGAGGGCGAGGCATTTGTTCACGATGCAACCAATTGCTATATCCAGAGTAATCACCGTATGGTGGCGGCGGTTGGCGTGGATAACCTGCTGATTGTCGATACGCCCGATGCCGTGCTCGTGGTGAATCGCAACTGCGCGCAAGACGTAAAACATATTTATGCGGCGCTAAAAGCCAAAGGGCACGAAAGCTACAAACTGCACCGCACGGTGCATCGGCCATGGGGCACTTATACTGTGCTCGAAGAGGGTGCCGGCTTCAAGATGAAGCGCATCGAGGTTAAGCCCGGTGCGTCACTTTCGCTGCAAATGCATCACCACCGTAGCGAGCACTGGATTGTCGTTAACGGCACCGCCACCGTAGTGAACGGCGACAAAGAATTTTTGCTAAAAACCAACGAATCTACCTACATCCCCGCCGGACACAAGCATCGCTTGGTGAACCCCGGCGTGATTGACCTTGTGATGATAGAAGTACAAAGCGGCGAGTATTTGGGTGAAGATGACATTGTGCGATTTGAAGATGTTTATGGTCGCGCCTAGTTCGTTAAACGTAACAAAGGATATAAATTGATTCCCGAAGTGATTAGCAATTCCGAGCGGGTGCGAGCCAGCCCGGTAACCCGCGTCATGGGCTTTCTCAAACGCCATGCCATTCTCGCTTGTACTGTTATCGTGCCGACGATTGCAGCAATCATTTACTACGGCACCATTGCCTCCGATGTCTACATTTCGGAATCGCGTTTTGTCGTTCGCAGCCCACAGCGACAGGGCTCGACGAGCCTGTTTGGGTCGTTGCTCGCGGGTACCGGGTTTTCGCGTTCGCAAGATGACACCTACTCGGTGCATGACTACGTGCTGTCGCGCGATGCGCTCACCGAAATCGACAAAAAGCTCAATACCCGCAAGGCTTTTTCGAGCAAGGATGTTGATTTTTTCAACCGTTTCCCGGGCTTGGATTGGGACGACAGCTTTGAAGCGTTCCACAAGTACTACAAGAAACGCGTGACCATTGACTACGATACGGTCTCCTCCATTACGGTATTGACCGTTCGCGCTTTCAGCGCCGAAGACGCAAAAAAAACTAATGACTTGCTCCTCACCATGGGCGAGCGGCTTGTAAATAATTTGAATGATCGTAGCCGTCAAGACTTGATCAAGTTTGCAGAGCAAGAGGTGCAAATTGCAGAAGAAAAAACCAAAATAGCAGCAATCGCGCTCTCCTCCTTTCGAAACAACCAGTCGGTGATTAACCCCGAGGCGCAGTCGGCAATTCAATTGCAAGGTGTTGCGCGTATTCAGGATGAATTGTTGGCCGCTGAAGCGCAACTCGCGCAAATGTTGCAAGTTTCGCCGAATAACTCGCAAGTACCGGTGATGCGAAATCGGGTGGCGAATTTAAGGTCAGCAATTTCACGAGAAACCGCAAAAGTTGCCGGTGGCGGCGGCTCACTCGCATCCAAGTCAACTGGTTACGAGCGGTTGGTGCTTGAGAAAGGCTTTGCTGATCGACAGCTGGCGGCCGCGATGGCCTCGCTTGAGAGTGCGCGCAGTGAGGCGTTACGAAAACAGCTTTATCTGGAGCGGCTGGTGCAGCCGAATTTGCCGGATCACGCAATGGAACCAAGACGGCTTCGAGGGGTGTTGACGATGTTTGTGCTTGGGCTAATTGCTTGGGGTGTGCTTAGCCTGCTAGCGGCAAGCATTCTTGAGCACCGAGATTGATTTATAAAAATGAGACTAGCTTGAGCTCGCTACGCCATTCGTTTGCTGTTCAGCGCCGTGTAATTGGCGCGTTGATGATGCGCGAAATCCTAACCCGCTATGGGCGGGATAATCTGGGCTTTATGTGGCTTTTTGTTGAGCCAATGATTTTCACGCTTGGTGTCGCGTCGCTATGGGCGGCCACGGGGATGCATCACGGCAGCAGTATGCCAATCATTGCCTTCGCGATTACAGGTTACTCGTCAGTGCTTTTGTGGCGAAATTGTGCCAGCCGTTGTTCGATGGCAATCTTACCAAACATGAATTTGCTCTACCATCGAAACGTCAAAGTTATGGATTTCTTTCTGACTCGAATCTTGCTTGAATTTGCAGGGGCAACTACGTCGTTTCTTATCTTGTCATGCGTTTTCATTGCCGTAGAGTGGATGGCACCGCCCGTTGACATGCTGCGGGTAATTTTGGGGTGGGGACTATTGGCCTGGTTTGGCCTCGTCCTTGGAATCATACTTGGCGCTGGTACAGCATATAGCGAAGTGTTCGAGAAGCTTTGGCACCCCACGTCCTATTTGCTATTTCCACTTTCTGGTGCCGCTTTTATGGTTGATTGGTTGCCTCAGCAATTCCGCGAGTTCGTTCTACTCTTGCCGATGGTTCACGGCGTAGAGATACTACGTGAAGGCTATTTCGGTAACACGGTTCGCACATATGGTGACGTTGCGTATATGAGCACGGTTTGTCTTATTTTGACACTTGTTGGGCTGGCAATGGTGCATGACGCAAGCCGTCGCGTGGAAATCTTATGATAACCATTGAGAATATTTCGAAAGACTACCCAACCAGAAACGGTCCCCGGAGAATCCTTGACAGTGTCAATTTAACGATCAATAAAGGCGAGCGGATTGGAATCGTTGGTCGAAATGGGTCTGGAAAGTCGACGCTTATCCGAATAATCAGCGGCGCAGAACGACCAACAAGTGGACACATTTCACGCGGACTGAGCGTCTCTTGGCCGCTTGCATTTCAGGGGGCGTTTCAACTTTTTCTAACCGGGCTTGATAATTTTCGATTTTTGTGTCGCGTATACAACGTGGACTACAAACCACTAGTACCGTTTTTAGAGGATTTTAGTGAGCTCGGACCTTACTTGCGAGAGCCCGTGCATCGATACTCATCCGGTATGTTTGCAAGATTATCATTTGCCATTTCAATGGCAATAGAATTTGACTGCTTCTTAATTGACGAGATCATCATGGTCGGGGATAGCCGTTTCCACGAAAAATGTCAGCGCGAGTTATTTGAAAAGAGAAAAGATCGGGCAATGCTCCTTGTTTCGCACGACCCCAACCTTATTCGTCACTACTGTACCAGCGGCGCAGTGCTGGAAAAAGGCACGCTCCATCGATACGACGATGTCGGGGACGCATATAAACACTACCAAGATATGATTGCGACGGCGTAATTTTGCTGGGAATAGTAAGCAAGTCGCGCAAAAAACTTCACGATCAGCCACTAGGGCGACTCCCTTGAAAATCATCCTTGAAATGCGCCCAGCCCTTGACGGTCACGCCGGCATCCCACAGGAAACCCGCCTACTATTTCGCGGCCTTGGCCTGATTGATGGCTTCACCGTCGACGGACTGGTGCAGAGCAGCGGGAAAGTACTTGCGAAAGGGTTGCCCGCGCGCGGAGGCGCGTCGCAGGCCGCCATTAGCAAAAACCAACAAATCAACCGGCTCTCGCGTGTGGTCGTGTCGCTCCAGCATCACCCAAGCCAAAAGTGGTACGCGCGCGCCACAACGGAGTCCGTCGATTTCATTGTGCCGGTGAAAATGGTGATGCGTCATCTGGTGGGTGCTAAACAACAGCTCACGCGCTTCGATGCCACGCACTACAAAGATTTCATCTGGCGCAACCTGTTTTCGAAAACCTTGCCTTATGAGGACTTCGATAACGTCACCAAATCCGGGTTTCGTATTCTTCAGGCGCCCTGGACAACCATGCACGTGTGCGCGCTCGCTGCGCGTCGCGTCGGGCTCTCGCTGTACCCGCGCATTGATACCAACGATTTCGATTTGATGATCGCGCAAACGCCGTTCCCTGGCTCAGTAACAGGCAAGACCAAGATGGTTGTGCGCTACCACGATGCCATTCCCGTGTTGATGCCGCACACCATTTCTGACAAAGCCTTCCATCAAGCATCACACTACCGCGCGCTGGAACATAACGTTGCCTGTGGCGCCTACTTTTCTTGTGTTTCTGAGGCTACGCGTCAAGATCTCATTTCCATTTTCCCTGAAGCCGAATCGCGTTCTATCACCATCCACAACATGGTTTCGCATCACTATTTTCCAGAAGAGTCGTCCGCTACGCGCGTGGCCGAGGTCATCCGCACGCGCTTGCACACGATGGTGGCAATTAAGAGTGCGGTCAAGGTTGACACGAGAGCTGCATCCGCCAATTCAAAACCCATTGATTACCTGCTTATGGTCTCCACGTTAGAGCCAAGAAAAAACCATCTCGCGTTACTTTCGGCGTGGGAGCAGTTGCGTGTGGAAAAATTTCCGAATCTAAAGTTGATCACTGTCGGGATGCTCGGCTGGGATCACGATCTAATTTTGAAAAAATTTCGCCCATGGCAAGAGCGCGGCGAATTATTTATGCTTGAAGACGTCCCATCGCCAGAATTACGCTTGCTCTACAAGCACGCGCGTGCGACGGTGTGCCCGAGTTTCGGCGAAGGCTTCGATTTTTCGGGGGTCGAGTCCATGCGTTCCGGTGGCGTGGTGGCGGCGTCTGATATTGGGGTACACCGTGAAGTGTATGGAGAAGCGGCTGAATACTTTAGCCCGTACTCAACGGCCGAAATGGTGGCGGCAATCGGCACCCTAGTGGACGCACAAAATAGTGCGCGCAGATTGGCGTTGATTGAAAAAGGCGCAGAGGTCTCGTCGCGTTACCTGCCCGAAAAAATTCTCCCCAAATGGCGAGAGTTTTTGACCGGTCTTTGTAAATAGCGCCACGCACATGGCAGCGGATATCGCCCCAACACCAAACTCAAATGGCGACGGCACCGAGGCCGCGGCCCGCATAGAGAACGTGGGCGCAGCGCTATCTGTCGCCTACCTCACCTCGCTTGACGACACCGCCTTTATCAAATGCGCCTACCAGACCCTGTTTAAGCGTCCTGTTGATGCTTCAAGCCAGCAGTTTTACCTCGCACGACTGCAACAGGGCATCTCTAAACAGCAGGTGCTGACTGAGTTGCGCGCCAGCACAGAAGGCCAACGCTGCAACGTCGATATTGACGGGCTCAATCAGATCACCATGCGGCCCGCCGTGAGTGCGGCTGAATTATTGTTGTTGGTGGACGAGCAGTTTGTGCGGAGCGTATTCCTCACCTTGTTCCAGCGTGAGCCAGACTCTGATGGTGGCGGCTACTATGTGAAACGGCTACGATCCGGTGTCAGCAAATCGGAAATACTTGCTGAACTTGCAGACTCTGACGAGGGGAGAAGTAAGGCGGTCGAACTACCGGGACTCGCCGAAATAGTTCGCCGTTACCGCCGATATAAGCTGCCGATAATCGGCGCAGCAGTTCGCAAATGGTTCGCGCCGCAGGAGGCCTCGCTCGTACATGCGAAGCTGCGTGCGCTAGAAAATCGTCTTGCCGCGATGGATGACCGTGTTCGCGCGCAGGCTAAATACTTAGAACCTGCCGTGGTTGAGATCGACGCGAGGCTGCGTAGCCAAGAAACCCAACGTGAAGATTTCAGAGCTAGGTTAAACGCCGTAGGAACGATGCCTAGCAAGAAAAAGCAGAGGCAAGAGCATGGGCCAGACTCACAAGAGCTTCGCTCGGCTCGCCGAGAATCCATGCTGCGCCTCACAACGCGCGGCAAAGAAATCCATAGAGAAATTGGGCGCTCCGTAGAAGCCCGCAAAAATGATAAGCGAATAGAAAATGCGAATCGCGATTGATTTTCAAGGCGCGCAAAATGGCAGCCGCTTCCGTGGAATCGGTCGCTACACCTCGTCCTTCGTGAGGCAGCTCATTATTGAAGGTCAGGATCACGAGTTTTTTCTCGTCCTGAACGGCAGTTTTGAAGAAACAATCCTACCGATTCGCGCAGAGTTTGCCGACATCCTTCCTGCCGAGCGCATCGTGATATGGCAGGCTATCTCGCCCGCGCATTTTCTCGACAAAAATAACGATGGCCGGCGGCTGGCCTCCGAGACTATTCGGGAATACTGCCTTGCAAGCCTGAAACCAGACGTTGTCCTCGTGACCAGCGTGGTGGAAGGTGGCGGAGACGATGTTGTTACCTCGATCAAGACTTTCGTGCCCAAGCTACCGACGGCCGCTATTCTTTACGATCTTATCCCACTCATCTACAAAGAAGAATACCTAGCGGATGTGCAGGTCACAAAATGGTACGACGACAAGTGTGCCCACTTAAAACGAGCTGACTTGCTCCTCGCCATCTCAGACTCCTCTCGGCTCGAAGCCATCAAGTACCTCGGTGTACCCGCAGAAAAAATTGTTGCTATTTCCACCGCGATTGAGCCTGACTTCGGGCAAAAACCCAGCACCCCTCGCACCGCGCTCGCAAAGAAATTTGCCATCACTAGGCCGTACCTAATGTACAGCGGCGCGTCCGATATGCGAAAGAATTTGCCGCGCCTTGTTGAAGCCTATGCGGGGCTCACGTCATCACTACGCAATCAACACCAACTGGTACTTGCCGGTGGGATGGACGGGGAGCACGTCGTGAGCCTCAAACGGCTCGGGCAGCGACGGGGCCTCGCCGTGGATGATCTTGTTTTCACCGGCTACATCAACGATGCCGACATGATCGGCCTTTACCAATCGGCAGTCGGCCTAGTGTTCGCCTCCTACCACGAAGGATTCGGCCTGCCGATTCTCGAAGCCATGGCATGTGGCGCGCCCGTCATTGCCTCTAACGTGACTAGCATTCCCGAAATTATTGGTGATGCACGCCTGATGTTTGACCCGCGCTCAATACCAGCGATTACCGCCGCGATGGAAAAACTCCTCACCGACCAAGGTTTTCGCGAGGCGCTGCTTCAGAATGGCGCAAAGCGGCAAAAATTATTTTCGTGGGAAAAAACCGCGCGCAGCGCACTCAATGCGCTCGAACATCGCTTTGGCAAAAAAACATCGTTGCCGCAAATCGTAATTGACGAAAAAACATTACGCACAAGAGTGGTAAGCCAACTTACCGAACACGGCCACTTAGAGCGCGGCGACTTGGTAGAAACCGCGATGATTGTGGACGCGGTGCTGCCGCGTGATGACAACCAACATCGTTTGTTCATCGACGTTTCAGAGCTCGCCGTGCGCGATTCCAAATCAGGAATCCAGCGCGTCGTGCGAAACATCGTCCGCGCCATTCTCACGGCTCCACCAGCAGGGTTCAAAGTCGAGCTCGTGCGCGCCACCCGCAAGACACCCTACGTTGTCGCCAATGAATTCATGCGAGACGCATTTGGGGTAAAAACGTGGGACGACGAAGATGTTGCCCCCGATGCTCGCGCGGGCGACATTTTTCTTGGCCTCGATTTCCAAGACCAAATCATTCACGATCAGCGCAAATTCTACGCAGCCCTGCGCCGAAAAGGCGTTGCCGTTCACTTCGTTGTTTACGACATCCTCCCGCAGCAGCAAGCGGGAATCTTCATCCCCGAAGTAACCAAGAACCACGCCAAATGGCTCAGGACGGTCGGTAAGGCCGATGGACTCGTGTGCATTTCAAAAACAGTCGCGACCGAAGTGGGCGAATGGCTCCACATGTTTGGCCCGAAGCGCGAAGCGCCGATCAAGATCGGTTGGTTCCATCTGGGCTGTGAGTTGGAGAGCGTTGCGTTGGATGAAAAATTGCCAAAAGAAAGCGAAGCTACGCTCGCCGCGCTCACGGAACGGCCAAGCTTTCTATCGGTTAGCACCATAGAGCCGCGCAAACGACAAGATCAAATTCTCGCGGCGTTTGAATTGCTGTGGAAGGCAGGGCAGGACGTAAACCTCGTGCTCGTTGGCAAATACGGCTGGCAACAAGATGCCCTCAAAGAGCGGCTCGAAAACCACCCCGAATCCGGTCAGCGGCTATTTTGGCTGCAAAACGTAAACGACGCGTACCTTGAAGCCCTCTATCGAGCCTCGTCGTGCCTTATTGCGGCATCAATTGGCGAAGGTTTTGGATTACCGTTAGTGGAAGCGGCAGCACGTGGTCTTCCCATTGTTGCGCGCGATATTCCGGTTTTCCGGGAAGTTGCGGGAGATCACGCCAGCTATTTTTCCGGCCATTCGCCCGATGCCTTGGCCTCAGCGCTAGCGGCCTGGCTTACGCGAGATAAAAACAACAACATCGTCACCCCAAAGGCCATGCCCAGACTCACCTGGCAGCAAAGCGCCACGCAGTTGCTACGCGGTATTGGGTTGTCGGGCGCTAATTAAATCGGCTGGAACGCGCCGTCAGCAAACGAGCTTGGCGATTTTTGCCGACCACTATCAGGACTTGCCACAAAAAAGCAGTATTAAAGCGACGCCACAAAACGTGTAATCGCACCCTTAGCGGTCTCGCCCACAAAATAAACTGATAGAGGCTACCAAAACCTAATCTTGGCGCGGCGTTTGAAGGAATCCGCAACGAACAAGATTGACGCGTTAACGCAGAGAATTACTGCAGCATTGAGGTGGAATAACGCCCCCTACCCCAATCAGGGGATGCCAATGTGAGAAATTACCTTGCCAAACTTGTGTCGGTGTGTAAAATTTTGGTGTTGGGTCATGCATTGACTCAGTTAAAAGGGAAGTAATCATGAAATTGACCCGTCAAACAATCCGAGTAAGCACACCTGTCGGCGTAGATTTTATCCAGCTAGGCGCGAGTTTTTTCCGCGTAGCGCTAGCAATGGGCGCAATGCTCGCTTTAGCGCCCATTGCGGTATCGGCACAGACAACCAGCGGGAATGCAACCAACGGTGCCACCCTCTGGGCGGCCAATGGCTGCGGCGGCGCAACGTGTCACGCGCTTAGCGGCGGTTTTGTCGGCACAAACATCCAAATTATCAACGCGCGCAACGCTGGCGGCATCGGTGCAAACGCAACAGCGGCTGGAATGGGCGGATTTAATGCGGCATCCTTCACCCCGGCCCAAGAAAATGACCTCGCCGCCTATATTGCAACGATTACGGCACCGCTGGTAACGCAAACAGCCACGTACCAGACCACTAAGGCATTTATCGCTAGTGACGTTGTTTTAAACACAACTTACAGCGCGCTCACGTCCACCGTAATCGTCACGCAGCCTTTGAAAGGCACGGCCAGTGTTCCATCAGGGAGAACGCTAAACTATGTGCCTGAAGCAGGCAGGTGTGGCACCGATTCGTTTACCTACAAGGCGCAAAATGCGTCACGATCAACTTCAGACCGCACCGCAAACATCACCATTACCGGCTCCCCTGCTAACAACAATTTTGGCAGCCG
The DNA here is from genome assembly GCA_043772475.1 of Burkholderiales bacterium. Lineage (GTDB taxonomy): Bacteria > Pseudomonadota > Gammaproteobacteria > Burkholderiales > Usitatibacteraceae > UKL13-2. The sequence goes on along the minus strand of JAYVGG010000060.1, from coordinate 1,030 downwards.
AATCGACCTAGGGTCGGCCTCATCGGTCGCCACATCGGGTCATAACTGCGGAGCGACGTTTGAGGTTGGCGAGCCAAACCATGCCGCAAGCGGCAATTCCTCGGTCTGGTGGACCTGGACAGCACCGCGCTCAGGGCCGGTGTCTATCGACACGTTTGGCAGTAATTTTGATACGCTTCTCGGCATTTATACAGGCGCATCGGTAAGCGCACTCACGCTTATCGGCTCAAACGACCAAGCGGGGGGAAATCAATCTCAGGTTAATTTCATAGCCACCGCCGGAGTGACTTATCAAATCGCCGTGGCAGCATGGAGCACCACCGATGCGGGCGCGATCACGCTTAATATCAAATCTGCCCCCGCAGCTCCAACGCTTGTCTCCGTGAGCCCTGGCAACACGCTGGCAAGTGTCGCGTTTTCGGCCCCAGCGGATACTGGTGGATCGCCACTCACTAGCTACACTGCTACCTGTGGTGCCGTGAGTGTTGCCGGTGCGGGCTCGCCCATTCTCGTCACGGGGCTTACTAACGGCGTTGCCGTGAATTGCAGCGTGAAGGCAAACAACACAATTGGCGCTGGCACAAGCTCAAGCGCACTCAGTGTTACGCCGCGCACGGTGCCCGGCGCGCCCACCATCGGCGTTGTTACGCCGGGCAACGGCCTTGCCGTGGTTAACTTCACCGCCCCGGCTAGCAACGGCGGTGCTGCGATCACAAGCTACACGGCCACTTGCGGTGCGGCGAGTATTGTGGGCGCCGCCTCACCCATCACGGTTACCGGGCTTGCCAATGGGGTAGCTGTCAATTGTTCAGTAGTGGCTGTCAATGTAGCTGGCCCGGGTGCGGTGTCTGCGGCGGTATCGGTCACGCCTAGTGCCCGCCCCAACGACCTCTCCGGCGACGGCAAATCCGACCTCCTCTGGCAACACCCCGACGGCACCACCGCCGCCTCCATCCGCAACGGCCTCCTTGAAACCAGTGGTGGCTACTTAGCCTTCGCCACCAGCGGCCTCACCGCCAAACACGTAGCC
>JAYVGG010000059.1:0-5072 GCA_043772475.1 Burkholderiales bacterium | reverse complement strand
GTCGCAGCACTTTTTCAGACAGCCCTTCATCAGGCATTCCCCGCGATCATAAGCGAGGGGTTTTTGATCGAGGTCGAAAAGCCGAAGAACCCCGACCATGGCCACTTTGCGGTCAATAGTGCGATGCATTTGGCGAAAAAATTGGGCAAGAAACCGCGTGAGATTGCGGATGCGATTGTGGCCGCCTTGCCACCTTCGAGCTTGCTCGCGGGCACGCCCGAGATTGCAGGGCCTGGCTTTATTAACGTGCGGCTTTCGCGTCAGGCCGAAACGCGCGTGGTCACACAGATTTTTGAGCGCGCCGAAAAATTCGGCCATGTCGCCACGGGCGCGAACCAAAAAGTGATGGTCGAGTTTGTCTCCGCGAACCCGACGGGGCCGTTACACGTCGGCCACGGCCGCGCGGCGGCGATTGGCGATACGCTTTCTGCACTCCTCGCCACACAAGGCTTTCAGGTTTCACGCGAGTTTTATTACAACGATGCCGGCGTGCAGATTGATACCCTCACGGTGAGCGTACAGGCGCGTTTACGTGCGCTCGCAGGTGGTGTGGAGGCCTTCCCGGAGAACGGCTATCACGGTGACTACATTCGCGAAATGGCGGCGGACTACGCACGTGATTTCCCGCAAGACCCGCATGGTGAAGACACGCAAGCCGTGCGACAATTTTCGGTGGCTTACTTGCGAAACGAGCAAGACCTAGATCTGAAAGCATTCGGCGTGGCCTTTGATGTGTACTACCTTGAGTCGTCGATTTATGTCGATGGCTTGGTCGAAAAAACGGTGAATCAACTCATCAAAAACGGCCACACCTATGAAGAGGGTGGCGCACTCTGGCTTGCCACGACCAAGTTTGGTGATGACAAAGATCGGGTGATGCGAAAGTCGGACGGCACCTACACCTATTTTGTGCCGGACATCGCCTATCACGTCAACAAATGGCAGCGTGGATTTACACGCGCTATTACCGAGCTCGGTGCCGATCATCATGGCTCACTTGCCCGCGTGCGCGCTGGCCTGCAAGCGATGGAGATCGGCGTACCAGAAGGCTTTCCAGACTATGTGCTGCACCAGATGATTACCGTGATGCGTGGCGGGGTGGAAGTAAAAATCTCCAAGCGCGCCGGTGGCTACGTGACCTTGCGCGAGTTGATTGATGAAGTCGGGCGCGATGCCACACGTTATTTTTTCGTGATGCGGAAATCGGATTCACAGCTTACCTTTGATGTCGATTTAGCGCGCTCGAAAAGCGAAGAAAACCCAGTCTATTACGTGCAGTACGGCCACGCGCGCATCTGCTCGGTGCTCGCGCAATGGGGTGGTGACGTGGCCACGCTCAAAGCGGCCGACCTTGCACCGCTCACCAGCAAGTACGAATCTGAGCTACTGCGTATGCTCGCCGATTACCCAGAAACGCTCGCCGCTGCGACGCGTGAATTGGCGCCACATTTGCTCCCTACTTACTTAGCCGAGCTCGCCGCGAAGCTCCACACCTACTACAACGCCGAGCGCTTTTTGCTTGACGATGAAGCGCTCACGCGCGCACGTCTCGCCTTGATTCTCGCCACCCGCCAAGTGCTGCAAAATGGGCTTCGTGTACTGGGCGTAAGCGCCCCGGAGAAAATGTAATGGCACGCGTCGAGCCGACCTACCAAACAGCCCCCGTGCGAACCGCTGCGCGTGCGCCCGAGCGCAAGATGAACCCGATTTTTTTGGGCATCGTGATTGGTGTGCTGCTCGGTATCGGTATTGCGCTGGTGGTGGCACTCGTGATGAATCGCAACGCCGTGCCGATTGTGGAGCGTGCCAAAGTAACCGAGCAGCTACCGCCAGCCAAACCCTCGCGCCCAGATATTCCCAAGGGTGCTGAGCCGGCAACGGATGCAAAACTAGCGCCGCCCGCCAAGGCCGCTGCCGAAACCAAGCCGCGCTTTGAGTTTTACGAAACGCTGCCGGAAACAAAGAACGCAAAAATAGCCAAGAGCACGCCACCGCCCGCTGCGAAAGCGGCACCGCAAGAGGAGGCTAAAAAAGCCCCGGCCAAACCGGCCGATGCGCCCGCAAGCCGCGCCACGCCTAGTGATACGGCTTATGCCCTACAAGCGGGTGCATTCCAAAATCAATCTGACGCGGAAAATCTGAAAGCGAAAATTGCCTTTGCCGGCATTGAGGCCACCGTTCGCCCGGTCAACTTGCCAGACAAAGGAACGTTATTTCGGGTACGTGTTGGGCCTTACAAAAATTTGGATGAAGTAAATCGTATCAAAGGTATATTGGCCGCAAATGGCGTTAGCGCAAGTGTGGTCAAGCCCGAATAGCGTCACCTACCATTCGCCTTATTTTTCAACTCAGGAATCAATCATGCTTAACAACAAACTGACCAAGTGGATTTTTGCCGCCGCGCTCACCACCTTGATGGGTGCTGCCAGCGCGCAATTAGCCGGCGCAAATTTGCCGGGCGTAACCAAAATGGCACGGCCCCAGCCCGTTGAAAACGACGGCAAAATTGAGATCATCGAATTTTTTGGCTACGGCTGTATTCACTGCGCGCAGCTAGATCCTGAGCTTGAAAAGTGGATCAAACGCCAAGGTGCCGACGTAAAAGTTAAACGTGTGCCGGTGCCGTTTGGGCATAAAGGTGTCAATAGCCCACCGCTCTACTATTCACTTGAAGCTTTAGGTGCGCTCGACAAACTTCATCCCAAAATTTTCGAAGCCGTCCACGCCGAAAACGTCGTGATCGGCAATCCTGCCACGCTCAACAAATGGTTGGAAAAAAACGGCGTAGACCCGAAAAAATACGAAGACGTACAAAAGTCATTTTCGGTTGCCAGCAAAGTTTCACGCTCGCAAAAAATGACATCTGACTACGATATTCAAAGCACCCCGGTGATGGTGGTGAATGGACGTTATCAGGTGGTAGTGCAGGGCGGGCCGGAAGTTTTTTTCCGCACGCTTGACCAGCTCGTTGCTGAAACACGCGCTAGTAACGCACCTGCAAAGGCACCCCCCGCAAAAAAGTAGCGGGCTCCAGCGAGAAAGAGTTAGCAGCGGCTAAGGCAAAGGAAGCGGCAGACGCAAAAGCAGCCGCGAAGGCGAAAGCGAAATCGGACGCAAAAGCTAAAGCTGACGCAAAAGCTAAAGCTGACGCAAAAGCCAAAGCGGACGCAAAAGCCAAAGCTGACGCGAAAGCAAAAGCCCTAGCGGAAGCCAAGGCCAAAAAACTCGCTGCGAGCAAAGCCCCCGAAGTTGTTAAGCCGATGGCACCACCAGTACCCGTAAAAATGGAATAGCAGCGCCCCCGTTTATAATCGCTCGATGGAAAAGATATTCATCACCGGCGCATCAAGCGGAATCGGCGAGGCGCTCGCCAAGCACTACGCAAAACGCGGCGCGCAACTAGGTTTAGTTGCGCGTCGTTTTGATTTTTTAGAGCGTCTTGCAGCTGAAATCGCTGCGACTGGCGCGCCCCGCCCAATGATTTTTGATTGCGATGTGCGCGATGGTTTAGCGCTACGCATTGCTGCCGAAAAATTTCATCTGGCTCACGGCACGGCCGATATCGTGATCGCTAATGCCGGCGTTTCGCGCGGCACCTTAACCGAGATCGAGGACGACCTAGCAGCCTTCCAAGAGATCATCGACATCAACGTCATGGGCATGGTGAATACCTTTCAGCCCTTTGTGGCACCGATGCAGGCCGCCAAGCGTGGCACGCTAGTCGGCATAGCCAGCGTGGCGGGCTTTCGCGGCATTCCTGGTGGGGGTGCGTATTCGGCATCAAAATCTGCCGCCATTACTTACTGCGAGAGCTTACGTGTGGAGCTGCGCGCGCAAGGCATCGCAGTCGTCACCATTTGCCCCGGCTACATCCGCACCCCGATGACGGCCGTGAACAAATTCAAAATGCCGTTCTTAATCAGCGTGGATGAAGCCGCCAAGCGCTTCGCGCGCGCGATTGATGCCAAGACGAGCTTCACCGTCATCCCGTGGACGATGGGCATCGCCGCGCGCGTGCTACGCATGGTGCCGAACTGGCTTTACGACCGCGTATTTACCCACATGCCGCGTAAGCCGCGCAAGATTTCCGGGAGTTAGCCATGGCCATTTCCAATCAGACCGCGCGGTTCTCGGATCGCGTTGACGATTACGTCAAAAATCGCCCGCACTATCCCGTCGAAGTCATCGACCTACTCGCCGCGCGCGCAGGGCTCGTGCCCGATAGCGTGATCGCCGATGTAGGCTCCGGCACCGGCATCCTCACACAACTATTTCTCGAAAACGGTAACCCCGTCATCGGCATCGAACCTAATCGCGAAATGCGTGAAGCCGGTGAAACATTGCTTGCCGAATTTGGCCGTTTCACGAGCCTAGACGGCACGGCAGAAGCCACCAAACTCCCCGCGCAGTCGATGGATTTTGTTGTTGTAGGGCAAGCGTTTCACTGGTTTGATCGCGATAAAACGCGCGCCGAATTTTGTCGCATTTTGAAGCCCGATGCCATTGTTGCGCTCATCTGGAATGATCGGCGGGTAGATAGCACGCCCTTCCTGCGAGACTACGAAGCGCTACTCAATAAATTTGGCAACGACTATAAAGAAGTCGGGCACAAGTCAGCCTTGGATGTGGAATCATTCACGCCGTTTTTTGGCGGGGCCCCGCTCATGGCAACGCTCGAAAACAGCCAGCGTTGCACCCGCGAAGGGCTCGTCGGGCGGCTACATTCGGCTAGCTACATGCCCACCAAGGGCGCGCCGAATTACGCTGAAATGATCGTGCGTGTGGGTGAAATTTTTGACGCGCACGCGCGACACGGGCACGTTCAGTTTGATTACGACACCAGAGTTTTTTACGGGCGCATGGCCTGAAAGCCCAATAAGGGCGCGGCTTTCCAGCCGGTTTTGCTAAAGCTGTTCGCGCACGGCGGCGGCCCAGTTGTAGTTATGCCCCGGCTTTTTTCCGACAATCGCGGGTGCTACTGGGTTGGCATTGATAATCAGCTTTTCCCCCTCAAGCGCAACACTGGTGCCTTCCTTCGAGAAACGGCACGAGACGCTGGTAATCTTTTGCGC
>JAYVGG010000058.1:0-7430 GCA_043772475.1 Burkholderiales bacterium | reverse complement strand
GTCATTGTTTCGCTTTGCGCGGGCTTGAAAAGATCGAATTGGAGTCCACGGCCAAGACCCGCTTGATTGATGTCGATAATCAAGCCATCCACTTCGGATTTGGTGGGCAAGCGCTTCAGAAGATCACCAAACGCCTGTTCAATTTCGCTGCGCTGCTGTTGGTAGGCTTCTAAATTAACCGCGAGTTTTTTCTTTTCAATGAACGTCGCTTTGAGCCCGTCTACCTTCTTTTCTTCGCGATCACGATCCTCGATTTGCGTCTGAAAAAACACAAAATAGGCCGCGATTAAGATGCCGATAAAAATCAGCCCAAACGCGCCGAACTTGAATGGCCACGGCCAGTTGCCAGGGTTTTTGCTATCGAGTTGCTTCGCCTCTTCGACCCAATTTGTCATGGCTTTTTCTCCGCTGGCGTAGGCGCACTTGCCTTTTTAGCGCCACCCTTGTCGTCGTCCGCTTTGGCACGCTTCACGGAAAAATCGAGACTGAATTCGTTGGCCCGGACCTTGTTGACATCCACAGCCTTAATTTCGATCAGATTAGGCGCTTCGATATAGGGCGAGGCTTCGACATTTCGCATAAACGCTGCCACGCGCGCGTTCGACTGCGCGTAGCCCGTCACATTGATTTTGGGGCCGGTTTGCTTAATCGACTTCAGGTACAAGCCCTCTGGCAACTGCCGAAGCATCTGATCGAGCAGGTGAACCGGATCGGAACGATTACTTTGCAGACCCTCCACCACTTGCTTTTTGGAAAGCAGTGACGCGGTTTCTTCACGGATACGCTTGATTTCGTCAATCTCTTTGTCGAGCTTGGCGATTTCAACACCCATAAATTTGGTGCGATCTTTTTGCTCGTCGATCTGCGCGTCAAAGAATTTCCAAGCCACACCGGCAATGCCAACACCAATCAGTGCGGCCAGAACTGCCATGGTAACAAATTGCTTTTGCCGCGCTTTGCGGCCTTCTTCGCGGTGCGGGAGTAGGTTTATGCGAATCATGATGGATCAAACCTTCTCAGCGCCAAGCCGCAGGCCACCATCAGCGCTGGCGCATCGAGCGTCAATTGGCGCGGCTTGATTTTTGAGGAAATTTGCATCGCTGCAAACGGGTTGGCGATGATCGTGTGAACCTGCGTGCGCTGGGCAACCAGCTCTTCGAGGCCATCTTGCATGGCGCAGCCGCCGGAAAGCACGATATGGTCGATTTTATTGAATTGCGTGGACGTGAAGAAAAACTGTAGTGCGCGCGAAATTTCCAGCACCAATTTTTCATTAAACGGCATCAACACATCGGCCAAATAATTTTCGGGCAGCCCGCCGGTTTTTTTAGCCACTTCGGCCTCTTCAAACGGCATCCCGAACTGGCGCGATACATCCTGCGTTAATTGGTAGCCGCCAAGCTGCTGCTCTCGCGAGTACACCTGCTGGTCTTCGTGCATGATAGTGACGCGGGTGGTTTGCGCGCCAATGTCGATGATTGCCGTGACATCTTTGCTTTCGATACCGCTGGCCTTACCTTTAATCAAATCGAACGCGGTGAGCGCTGCGTAGGATTCAACATCCATCACCACCGTTTTGAGCCCAGCCGCTTCAGCTGTGGCGACACGGTCTTCGATTTTTTCTTTGCGTGACGCGGCAATCAAGACTTCGACTTCGTCTTCCGTATTGGGGGCAGGCCCCAATACCTGAAAGTCGAGGTTGACTTCATCTAGGCTGAACGGAATGTACTGGTTCGCCTCGGACTGTACCTGCGCTTCCATCTCTTCTTCGCGCTGGTTGGCCGAGAGCAGCACCTTTTTGGTAATCACGGCCGCCGCAGGCAGCGCCAGCGCCACCGATTTTAAGCGCGTACCGAGAATTTTATGGGCGCGCTTCATGACCTCGCCCGCCGCCTCGATATTGGCGATGTTGCCGTCGGTGACGGTGTCTTTGGGCAGCGGCTCGATAACGTATCGCTCAACCCGATAGAGTCCCTTGCCGGCATCGGCAAGTTCAACCATCTTGATGTAAGACGAACTGATATCGACCCCGATTAACGGCGGGGCCTTGGCGCTGAGGAAATCAAACTGGGACGCCAGTTTTTCGTTGAGCATGGTAGTGGTACCGCCCTTTAATTATGGGAACTTACAGCTCACTGCGTATAATTTACATTAAATGCTAACAACAAGCGTCGGACGTGTAAAGCTTTTTCTTCAAAACCTCGAAACAACTTTAAGTTGACAAAATCCGCCGCTTCTTAGACCTGAGCCCAAATTTCGCCTTATTTTGCCATGTTGCTGCCGCAATCTGCACTTAAGCTCGCGGGTTCACTCTATATAATGCCCGTTGACCCGTTGAAGTTAGGAACAATAATGGTTTTTCGCTGGTGGCGCTATCCCCTGATTCTGCTCGTTTCGCTTGCCTTGGTGGCCGTCGGCATCGTCGCATTGATGTTGATTTTGTTGTATCCAAGCTTACCGTCGATTGAGACGGTGACTGATTATCGCCCAAAATTACCACTTCGTGTGTATACCGAGGAGGGCGATGCGATTGGCGAGTTTGGCGAGGAAAAGCGCTCTTTTGTCAAAGTTCAGGATTTTCCGGCGGTGATGAAGCAGGCCATTTTGGCGGCTGAAGACGAGCGTTTTTACAAGCACGGCGGCATTGATTTAATTGGCATTATGCGCGCCGGGAGCGGAATCTTGACGCAGGGGAAAATGAAAGGGGGGGCTTCAACCATTACCCAGCAGGTGGCGCGCAATTTCTTCTTGAGTAACGAAGTCACTATTACCCGCAAGGCCTCCGAGGTGTTGCTCGCCTTCAAAATCGAGCGCAATCTGACAAAAGATCAGATTCTTGAAATTTATATGAATCAGATTTTTTTGGGCAATCGGGCGCATGGCTTTGCTGCCGCAAGCCGGGTTTATTACAACAAAGACATCAGCCAAATTTCAGCCGCTGAGGCCAGTATGCTGGCGGGCATCCCAAAAGCGCCGTCACTTTACAACCCGTTTAACAATGTCAAGCGCGCGACTTTGCGCCAGCAGTACGTCTTGCGGCGGATGCACGAGACGGGGTTTTTGAACGATCAGACGCTGGCCGCCGCCAAGGCCGAGGTGCTGAAATTCAATAGCGAGCACCAAATGTACTCGCTACGCGCCGAGTACGTGGCCGAAATGGCGCGCCAAGAAATTTTTGAGCAATACGGCGAGAAGGCCTACACAAGCGGGATTCGGGTCTACACCACGATTCGCCGCAATGACCAGGAAGCCGCCAACGCGGGCCTAAGCAAAGGTGTGCTCGATTACGATCGCCGCCATGGCTATCGCGGCCCAGAGGGGCTTATCCGGCTACCGGCTGACCCGGCCGACCACGACGAGGCGATTGAAGAAGCGCTACAAGATAAGGAAATTTTGGGGGAGCTGATGCCGGCCGTTGTGACGGCGGCTGGCCCCAAAGAAATTCAGCTCACCACGAAACGTGGCGAAGCGGTGAAGCTCGCGGGCGAGCAGATGAAGCTCGCGGCGCGCGCATTAGCGGATAAAGCCTCCCCGCTAAAGCCGGTGCCAGGCTCGATTGTGCGGCTCGTGCAGGCTGAAAAAGGTAATTGGTCACTTACCCAAATACCCAAGGTAGAAGCGGCTCTCGTATCGCTAGACCCCTTCGACGGGGCGATTCGTGCCCTGGCTGGCGGCTTTGACTTTGGCGCCAATAAATTCAACCACGTCACGCAGGCGTTGCGTCAGCCAGGGTCGAGTTTTAAGCCGTTTATCTATTCTGCTTCGCTTGAAAAAGGCTTTACGCCGGCCACGATAATTAACGATGCTCCGTTTGTGATTGAAGCCGAAAAAACGGGCGGCGAACTATGGGAACCTAAAAACTACGATGGCACCTACGATGGCCCTATCACCATGCGTCAAGCGCTAACCAAATCCAAAAACATGGTGTCGATTCGCATCTTGCAAGCGATCTTGCCCTCGTACGCGCAGGACTACATCACCCGCTTTGGCTTTGATGCCAAGCAGCACCCGGCTTATCTCACCATGGCGCTTGGCGCAGGCTCGACCACACCGTTGCAAATGGCGGGAGCCTATGCGGTTTTTGCGAACGGTGGCTTTCGTGTCAAGCCTTACTTCATCACCAAAATTACCGACGACAAGGGCGGCCTGCTATTCGAGGCGGCACCCGAGGTGGCGCGCCAGAAAACCGGGGACAACTCGGCTGAGCGGGTGATTGATCCGCGCAACGCGTTTATCATGACTTCACTTTTACGCGAAGTGGTTCGCTCCGGCACGGCGCGCGCGGCTCTTTCACTCAAGCGCGGCGATCTCGGCGGCAAAACGGGCACCACCAACGATCACTACGACGCTTGGTTTGCCGGCTACAACCCAAATTTAGTTGCTGTCGCATGGATAGGCTTTGATAACCCCGCCGAGCTAGGCGCCAACGAGACGGGCGGGCAGGCGGCGCTGCCGATGTGGACGCACTACATGGGGCGCGCACTCAAGGGCATCAAGGAGAAATCGTTTGATGTGCCACCGGGCGTGATTGCGACCACGATTGGCGAGGGCAAGGATGGCAAGCCGATTCTGGAGTATCTCTACGCCGAATCGGTAGGCTCGGTTGGTGACGGCCCGGCCGCGCTGCGCGAAACTAATCGACCGACGGAAGAAATAAAAAACCAAATTTTCTAAGCGCATGAACCGGAAATCGCGATCAAAGCACCGAGAGTCCGAACCCCAGTTTGGGCCGCGTGCGCGCATTGAAATTGCTCAAGCTGCGGCACGCTTGATCGCCGACGAGGGGCTCACCGATTACGCGGCCGCCAAGCGAAAAGCCGCGTCCAGCTTGGGCTTTGGGCACAATGCTGTGTTGCCCGACAACCTCGAAATTGAAGCAGCGCTTCGCGAACACATGGCGCTTTTTCAATCTGAAACGCAGCCAGCCGCACTTCAGATCCTGCGCGTAACTGCACTTGATGTCATGCGGCATCTCAGCCGTTTTTTGCCCATTCTCACAGGGCCCATCGTCACGGGTCTCGCCAATGAATTCACGCCTATTGAGCTTGAAATCATTAGCGACGACGCGAAGGCGATTGATTTCGCGCTGCTTAACGCAGACATCGCCTACGAAACCGCGCTAAGCCGCCATCATCAAGAGCGCGAAAGCGTGCCGATCTATTGTTTTGAGTACGACGACATTAGCGTCGAGCTCGCCTTATTCACGTCCGAAAGTGCGCGGGCGGCACGTCATGGCAAGCGTGGTGAGCACATGGATATTGCCGCACTGACCGCGCAACTGAATGGCCAAAACCCTATAAGGGGCGCGCCTTTCCAGCCAAGTTAGGCAGCGATTTCTGCCGCCGCCACACCTGAAAAAAGTCGCAAAATAGCCGCCTCCGCCTCCTCCACCCCGGTTTTTTTCAAGCTCGAAAAAAGTTGTGCGGTGGCGTTGAACTGGCCGTCGGCCAAGGACTTTCTTAACGCGATCAAGGTCTGCTGCTGGTCGCTACGCGTGAGCTTATCGGCCTTGGTGAGGAGCACATGTACAGGCTTATTGGTGGGCCGATACCATTCGAGCATTTCACGGTCGAGCGGGCGCATGGGGTGGCGTGCATCCATGATGACAATCAGCCCCTTTAACGCGATCCGTGAGGAGAGGTAGGCGGCCAACAGTTTTTCCCAGTGCGCCTTCACGGCAGGCGGCACCTTCGCGTAACCATAGCCGGGCAAATCGACTAGCGTACGTTCGTCTCCAAGGGCGAAAAAATTGATAAGCTGCGTGCGCCCCGGTGTTTTCGACACAAACGCGAGCCGCTTGTGGTGCGCCAGCGTATTGATGGCGCTGGATTTGCCCGCATTCGAGCGGCCGACAAAGGCGACTTCATAGCCGTAATCAGCCGGAAGCTGCTCTAAATCATGCGCGGAAGCGACATATGTTGCGCGGTCAAATAAGCCCACGGTTTCCTCTTCTGCCTTGATAGGCTAAAATTCAGTTATTCCCGATTTTCGGCTTCATCACAAAAGGTTTGCAATGAAAAAGATTTTGGTAGCAGCGCTGCTTCTCGCAGTGTCAACACTTGGTATGGCTAACACGCCCGCTGCCGCACCGGCGGCCTCGAAAGCCGATGTCATGGCACGCGGCCAGCAAATTGCGAGTGGTGTCTGTGTGGCTTGCCACGGCCTTGATGGCATGAGCGCGGTTTCAGCCAATCCGAACATTGCCGGAATGCCCGCACAGTATATCGCCAAGCAGCTCCAGCTTTTTAAGGAGGGTAAGCGCGTCAACGCCATCATGCTGGGGATGTCACTGAATCTGAGCGAAGCCGATATGAAGGCGCTGGGCGAATATTATTTTTCGCAACGCCCGACGGTGAACGCGGTTGCTCGCGATAAAGCGCTCGCCGAAAAAGGCCAAAAAATCTTCCGCGCCGGCATCCCGAGCGCGAATGTGCCCGCCTGCGCGGGCTGCCACGGTGGCGCGGGAGCGGGCATTCCTGGCCAATATCCTAGGCTTGCCGGGCAATGGCCTGAGTACACCTTGGCGCAGTTAGAAAGCTACGCCGCTGGCAGCCGTAAGCACGCTGCCATGACGGAGATTTCGTCGCGTATGCGCGAAGGCGATAGATTAGCGGTTGCCGAATACATCGCGGGGATGCGAAGCAAATAACGAATACTACCGGCGCAGATCAGGCGTGTAGAGATGCGCTTGGTTGCGCCCGCTGCGCTTTGCCGCATAGAGTGCCAAATCTGCGCTCTTCACCAGTGATTCGCGATCACGCCCGTCTTGCGGGAACAAGCTAATGCCAACACTGGCGGTCACATTGAGGCTCGTTGCCCCCGGTTTTTTGTCAAACGTGAACGGCTTCGCCATTGCCGCGATCAGCTTGGCCGCGACGCGCTCGGCTGTTGCCGCCTCTGAGACTTGCGGCACGATGACCAAAAACTCGTCGCCCCCTAGACGCGCTAGGTAGTCTGAGTCACGTAACGCGGCTTTCAGGCGCGCACTTGCTTCAACCAAGAGCTTGTCGCCCATATCGTGACCGTGATCGTCGTTGACCGCTTTGAAGCCATCTAAATCGAGGAGCAGCACCGCCACCCCGCCGAGCGCTGCCGTGCTGTCATCGGCTAATTGTGCGTCGATATAGCCCATGACGGCATGGCGATTCGCAAGCCCCGTGAGCGCATCGTGGGATGCCTGATAAGCAAATTTTTCTTCCGCCACGCGTTGTTCGGCGTGCCGGCTACGCAGCGAGCCGTAGAGAAAAATTAAGATAAAGGCGGACGAAGAAATCAAGGCCACGATCCAGCGGCGCACCCACTCACCAATCTTTTTTTGCTCCTCGTGGAGTGCCGCACGCGATTGCTGCGCTTCAAGGCTGGCCCGCTGAGTGGCGACCAAGAGCGCGTCATGCACTTCAACATGCTGCTCCGCTGCGATTAAGTTGCGC
>JAYVGG010000057.1:0-7205 GCA_043772475.1 Burkholderiales bacterium | reverse complement strand
GTTGGTAACGCCGCCGCCGAAAGCGAAAAAACCGCCTTGGCGCTGCGTGGCCTTCGCGATCAGATCGCGGTGCAAAAGGACGACTGGCTCAAATTTACTAGCGGCACGCGGCCCGCCATTGAAGCCTTTGTCACCAACTCTGAGGCGAGTGCAGCGGCCGCGGTATTACTTGGCAACAAAGAAATTTCGCAATTGCTGCATGTGGTGTGCGCGGTGGGCGTTCACCTGAAGCAGTCGGCACAAGCGGCGAGTGAATCACTCGGCCTCGAAGTCGCGACCGCATTACTGTACGCGGAGACGGCGACGGAAAATTTCGCCGCCTTGGGCAGCGACGAATCGGCAGAGCAGTCGGCTGGGCTCATTGCGCGCGTAAAGTCAGCCATGAGTGGCGCGCCACTTGCGGCATTTGATAGCAAGTCAAACCCGCTCATGGACGAGATGTCCAAGCGCGCGCAAGAAAAAATGCTCATGCATCAGGTGGGGCATGAGATGCAGGCCAACCTGCAAATTATTGAATCCACGCTGGACGGGTTTTTCCGCGACGCAGCAAAAATTGAACCCCTCAAGACACTGCCGCCCCTGTTTTCGCAAGTGCAAGGTGCGTTGCTCATGCTTGAGTTTGAGGAAGCCGCCAAACTTAATCGTTCGTTGCAAGATGGCGTTGCCCAGTTCGCTTCGGGTGCCGTGCCCGGCACCGGCGAAGCGGCTAACACCATTGCCGACGGCGTTTCAGGGCTGGGGCTCTATGTTGCCGCCCTTCAGCAGGGCACGCCTAATCCGCGTAGCGCACTGCTGCCCGCATTGATTCGCGCGGGTATCGCCAGCACACCCGCCCCAGCACCAGCACCTGCGGCTGTGCGTGCCGAGCCGGTCACAGCGGCCGATGTCGATGTGCAAAAGCAAAAAGTACAAATGCTCTACGAAGAGTGGAAGCAGAGCCCAGCCGAGCCAGGCCCACGCGCGCAGCTACGTGAGGCTGTTCAAGAGCTTAAATTGGATGCCGAAATTGTTGCTGATAGCCACGCCGCGCGCCAGAGCGAAGAAGCGCTCAACGCGATTGATGCGACGCTCGATCCAACGCTCGCACGTGTGAGCGGCGCGATTGGCAATATCGCGCCCGACAAGCAGCCCGAAGCGCCAGCAGCGGCAACGGTGCAGCTCATGGATACATCGAGCGACAAAATTGACGACGAATTGCTTGAAATTTTTCTCGAAGAAGCCACCGAAGTCGTCGCCACGATCCGCGAAAACGCGGCTGTGCTGGTCAAGTCGCCCTCAGATCGCGAGGCACTATCAACGATTCGCCGCGCCTACCATACGCTCAAGGGCTCGGGCCGTATGGTTGGGCTCATGGATATTGGCGATGTCGCATGGAACTGCGAGCAGGTATTTAACAAAGCGCTCAAGGACGAAACGCCCGCCTCGCCGGGACTTCAACAATTCATCGGCGTTACGGCGGATGCGTTCGGTGGCTGGGTAGCCTCATTACAGAATACCGGCACCGCACAGGTGGATGGCGCTGACATTGCGCGCGCCGCAGAGATGCTTAAAAGCGGGCGTGACCCCGAGTTTGCACCGGCCACCATTGTCTCTGTCGAGCCGATCGCAATCACGGTGGCAATCAAAACCATTGCGCCAGCGGTTGTTGCTGGTGCAGCACTGGTGGCGGCGGCCACGCCCGCGGTGCCGGTTGCCACACCCGAGGTGCCGGTGGCTGCACCCGCCGCTGCCCCACCCGCCGCCCCCGCCGTCGAGCAGGATGTTGTGTTTGGCACCAACGTGGTTCCAGCGCAACTCTTTGGCATTTATCTTGGCGAAGCCGAATCCCATGTCGTGACGCTGGATGCGGAAATGTTTGCGATTGAATCTAATCCGAACGGCGCGATTTCGCACGAGTTTATGCGCGCCGCGCACACGCTCAATAGCTCATCACTGACCACCGGTTTCACGATGATTGCCGACGTCGCCTCGGCGCTCGAAAAATGGTCGCACGCAGCCATTGCCTCGCCACCCACCTGGACCCCAAAGCGCCTCGCCGTGACGCGCGAAGCGGTTGACGCGATTGGCGCGATGGTGCTCGGCCTGCAAGCGCGCGACGTGCCGGTTGCGCGCCCTGATGTGGTGTCGGCCTTGACCCTCTTGCGTGAAGAGTTTGATGCGGAGAAACGTAGCACCGACACCAGCGACTCGGTAGACGAAGCCGTCGAGGCACCCGTGCCGCCACCGATCCCGGTGCAGGCCGCGACCCCGCCACCGATCCCGGTCGAACTACCGCCACCGCTGCCACCTATTGCCCTCACACCCGCGCCACCCGCCCCGCCCGCGATCCCCTCTGCTGCCATCATGGCCGCTGGCGCACTGGCGGCGACGGCGGCCGGCTTCGCCATGGCGAAGACCGATCCCGCGCCGTCCGTGGCCCAGTTCGCACCTGAGATCGCACCGCCAAAATCTGCACCCGCTGCCGAGCCTGCCGCTGGTGGCGAGATGGGCCGCGACCGCCGTGGTGTTAATGATGACGTTGACGTCGATTTGCTACCAATTTTCCTCGAAGAAGCGCGCGAGATCACACCGCATGTGGGCGACGCATTGCGCGCCTGGCGTGCCGACCCGACAAATCACGCGCCGGTTTCCGACCTTGCGCGACATTTGCACACGCTAAAAGGCTCCTCGCGTATGGCGGGCTTGATGCGCCTAGGCGAGCTCGCCCACGTGCTTGAAACGCGCGTGATCGACATGGATCGTGAGGCGACACCCTCGGCAAAAGCATTTGATGCCGTCGATGATGGCCTAGATCGCTTTAACGTGGCCATCGAGCGCTACGCGGCCGGCGATCTCGCCGCACCGGTTGAGATTCCGGTGCTCGCTGATATCTCGTCACTCTTGCCCGCCCCGCTTGCCAAAATGGCGGCTGCACGCGCCGAGATTGCCGCCGAAGGCGAAAAACTCGAAGGCCGCGAGCGGCAGGCACTGTTGCGCGTGAACGCCGATTTGGTCGACCGTTTTGTTAATGAAGCGGGCGAGCTTGCGATTGCACGTTCACGTATCGACCTTGAAATTCAGGCGTTCAAACGCGGCCTACTCGAGCTTAACGACAACGTGGCGCGGATGCGCTCCCAGCTTCGCGAGATCGAGATTCAAGCTGAATCACAGATTCAGTCTCGCACCAAAGAGCAGGAAGAAACGGGCGCACATTTCGACCCACTCGAATTCGACCGCTTCTCGCGAACCCAGGAGCTGACGCGCTTCTTGGCCGAAAGTCTAAACGACGTCGTCACCTTGCAACAATCGCTGCAAAAGAACCTCGACGAATCGGATGCCGCCCTCGCGCAACAGGCACGCTTGACGAGCGATCTACAGCAGGGCTTGATGGGTGTGCGCTTGGTTCCCTTGGGCAATTTGCAGGATCGTTTTTATCGTGTCGTGCGACAAACGGCCAAGGAAATTGAGAAAAAAGCCAACCTCGAATTCCGTGGCGTACGCGTCGAGATGGATCGCTCCGTTCTCGAAAAAATTACCGCGCCGCTTGAGCATCTACTCAGAAACGCGGTCGCCCACGGCCTAGAAACACCGGCTGCCCGCACGGCCAAGGGCAAGCCAGAAATTGGCGAGATCACGATCGACGCGCAACAAATCGGCAATGAGGTGATTCTCACCTTGTCCGACGACGGTGCGGGACTTAATTTCGCACGCATTCGCGAAAAAGCGCTTCAGCAAGGCCTCATCAGCGCCGACGAAATCGTCAACGATACGCAGCTAAGCCAGCTCATTTTCATGGCGGGCTTTACGACGGCCGAGAAAGTGACGCAAATCGCCGGGCGCGGGGTTGGCATGGATGTCGTCCGAAACGAAATCGTCGCACTCGGTGGCCGCGTCGATATTAGTACCCAGCCCGGTACCGGCACGACGTTTACCATAGCACTCCCACTGACGCTCGCTGTAACGCAGGCCGTGATGGTGGTCGTGGGTGAAGCCATGTACGCGATCCCGGCTGTCATGATCGAGCAGGTTCAAGAATACAACGGCAAGCGCTACGAGCCACTGCTCGCCATGTCGGAAATCACGTGGAAAGATAATCTGTACCCGTTGCGCTCGATGGAGGCGCTACTTGGCGGCAAGCCGACCGCCTCCGCGCTTAGCAAAGCGTCCGTGATGTTGGTCAAAAGTGGCCAGCAACGCGCCGCTATTCAGGTCGACGAAATTATTGGCAACCGCGAGATTGTGGTGAAAACGATTGGCCCACAGTTGTCCCGCATTGCGGGCGTGACGGGTGCCACGGTATTGGGTTCGGGGCAGATCGTACTCATCATGAATCCGGTGCAGCTTGTGTACCCAGAGGTCGCCACCATTACGCTAGAGGCTGCGCCGACACCGAGCGTGTCGGCCCCTGGGGCCGTGCCCGAGGTTGCCCCGGCGGAAGTGCCTACGCTTACCCCTGCCAGCCAGAGTTTGGCGCAAACCATTGCCGCCAACGCCCCAGAAGCACCCGTGGGCGGCGTAGTCGCGGCGCGCACGACGAGACTTGTGATGGTGGTTGATGACTCCCTCACGGTACGAAAAATCACCACGCGGATGCTGACGCGCGAAGGTTTCGAGGTTGCAACCGCGAAGGACGGCGTGGACGGTCTACAACAGCTTGACGACCTAACACCCGACCTGATCTTGCTAGATATTGAAATGCCGCGCATGGATGGCTTTGAGTTCGCGCGAAACCTCCGTGCTGACGCGCGCCCGGATGGCCGTATTCGCAATATCCCGATCATCATGATTACTTCACGCACGGCTGATAAACACCGCAATCGCGCGATGGAGCTTGGCGTGAACGAGTACATGGGCAAGCCCTACCAAGAAGAGCAACTGCTCACCTTGATTCGCCAGCACACGGGCTTGCCGGCGAAGGCGCACTAGCGCTTTCACGCCGGTCTCGGTGATGGAATCCTGGCTTTTTGCGGGTCCCGCGCACTTAATCGCCCTGTGGCCACACGCAGGGATTGCGGTCGCGGTCGTGCTGATCGCGTTCCAAGCGCTACTCCTGCGGCTACGCGGCGAGAAATTCGAGCGTAATTTTTTTAGACAAGCCCCCGTGTTTGCGGGGATTTTGTGGCTCATTTACGGATTTTACGAGCGGCAAATGATGGCCATCTCGGCGGCAGCGGCGGCTGACGCAAACGCGCGCAGCCTCATGCGACTTGACCTCATCGTAGTGACACCGATACTCGCCATTTTTACAGGCTTGGCGGTCTGGTCACTTTATACGCAGCTTAGGAAGCGATAGCGCCCCCGTAATACTGGCGCAGGACACCTAGCCACAAACTCGCGCCACAGACTCGCGCCACAAACTCGTGCGATGCGAGCGGCAAGCCAATATGAATAAACGTAGCGCCTAACGGCGGGGGCGTTCGCGACCGGGGCGAGCGCCACGCGGACGGCTTGATGAGCGGCGAGTTGGCACGTTGCGTTCCTCTATGCACTAAGACAACCCGATTCGGCGAAGGTGTTGTCACCCTCGTCGAATCGGAATCGGCGATTCCCGAACTTGCTGATTAGCCCATTGGCTTGATCAGCGGCGTGATCACGGGGGTGACCATCGGCGCGGGTTTTGCAGGAGCGGCCTTTTTGGGGGCAGCTTTCTTTGCAGCAGGCTTCTTTGCAGCTTTCTTTGCAGCGGGCTTCTTAGCAGCGGGCTTCTTTGCTGCCTTTTTTGCGGCGGGCTTCTTTGCTGCTGCTTTTTTTGCAGCGGGCTTTTTAGCAGCGGCTTTTTTGGCGGCTGGCTTCTTAGCTGCTGGCTTTTTTGCGGCGGCTTTCTTTGCTGCTGGCTTCTTTGCTGCTGGCTTCTTTGCTGCTGCTTTTTTTGCTACTGGTTTCTTTGCAGCCGGTTTCTTTGCGGCTGGTTTTTTGGCAGTTGCCATAATCAACTCCTTTCGATGGTTGGACCGAATTACTTAATGATTTGCACGATCAACGCGATTAGTCAAAAAGCGCTACTGCGATCGCACTACCAAAGAATCAGTTCAGACGAACGATTGAGCGACGGCGCATGCCCCAGCAAAAAACGATCAGCGGCAAAACATCCTCACTCGCTCGCGATTGAATCAGCGTCATCAAAAACAACAAGACGGTGAAACATTGCGAACACTTGGTGAAGTGGATTCTATTACGAAAGTTTTTTACAGCACCAGTCTATTCTGTTGTCAAGACCGATTATTTGCACACGCCGTTTGTACAATGGTAGCGATTCGCTACCATTGTACTTTGGCCTTGGTGGTTTTAGCTCAACGTGCAACGTTGCAATGGCGAAAAATGCCGTTTCAGTCGAGTAACTGTTCGCCGGAAATCAGGGTCGCGTAGTCTTCACGCGCGCGCACCAGATGCGCCTTATTGCCATCGACGAGCACCTCGGCAGCGCGGCCACGGGTGTTGTAATTGGAGGCCATCACGAAGCCGTAAGCACCCGCCGATAGGATGGCGATGAGATCGCCCTCATGTGCGATTAAGCTCCGCGCGTGGCCGAGCACATCGGCGCTCTCGCAAACGGGGCCGACCACATCGTAGGTGCGTGCGGCAGCATCCGCGTGGGTGGCACCGACCATTACGATTTCGTGGTGCGCTTGATAGAGTGCTGGGCGAATCAAATCATTCATGGCCGCATCGACAATCAAAAAATTACGCGCGAGCCCAGGCTTCACGTACTCAACCCGACTCAGCAGAACCCCCGCGTTGCCGACCAAGGCGCGCCCCGGCTCTAGCAAGAGCTCGACCTTGCTCGTGTGGGCGCTACGCGCGAGCGCGCCTTCGAGCGCTTGGGCGTAGGCACCGAGGTCAATCGCAGCTTCATCGGTGTAGGTAATGCCGACACCGCCACCGGGGCAGAGGTGATGAATCGGGATCCCGTCTTCAGCCAGCGTCGTGGCAAGGGCTACCAAGCGCTCCATGGCCTCCAAGAGGGGGGCGGGGTCGGCGAGCTGCGAGCCGATGTGGCAATCAATACCGCGCACATCGAGATGCGAGAGGGTTTTGGCTTTGCGATAGATGGCACGAGCGCGCTCAATGGCCACGCCGAACTTATTATTTTTGAGGCCTGTCGAGATATACGGATGCGTCTTGGCATCGACATCGGGATTCACGCGAAGGCTAATCGGCGCGCGTTTGCCGAGTGCTTTGGCGACACCTTGAATGCGCTCGAGCTCGGATTCTGACTCGACATTAAA